>JALTLP010000359.1 GCA_027001895.1 Chromatiales bacterium
AAATAAGCATACTCAGGTAATGGAGTGTCATCATCAATAATCGCCACGCCATAACTGTCTTTAGAGCTACCATGATGGCCACCGGTTGCAAATTTATCGGCTGCAAAACGTGAACCGACATAACCAATAATACCCGCACCAATAAGAATGATCGGGAATGCTACGTTAAAAACAAAAATAGCAATAAATGCCAGAACCGCCATTAAGCGCAAAACATTATTACTCAGCGCACGTGAACCAATCCGGTAAGCAGCAAATACCACGATAGCGGTTACAGCCGGTTTAATACCATAAAGTATCCCGGCTACAGCAGGCACGTCACCGTAACTCAAATAAATCCAGCTCAATGCGGACAAAATAAATAAAGAAGGCAATACAAATAAAAAACCGGCAATAATCCCTCCCCAAACACCGTGCATTAACCAGCCAATATAAGTTGCCAGTTGCTGTGCTTCCGGGCCAGGCAAGACCATAGTGTAATTCAAGGCATGTAAAAAACGGTGTTCTGAAATCCAGCGGCGTTTTTCGACCAGCTCCTGATGCATCATGCTGATTTGCCCCGCCGGCCCACCAAAGCTGATAAAACCTAACTTTAACCAGTAAAAAAGGGCTTCTTTAAATGAAACCGCCGCTGGCTTTTCTGTTAAAGGGATTGATTGCGTTGCCAAAGTATTGTCCTTATGTATGTTTATTATTTTAATCGTCTAACCAGATCATGCTGGCCATTCGTCCTGTTTTAACACCATCGCGGCGATAAGAAAAAAACCGTTCACTGTCTTCATAGGTACAGAAATTTTCAGTACTTATTTGCTGTTCAGTCAGACCATGATTTATTAATTGTAAACGAGCTGCATAAGCACTGTTAAGCAGATCATGTTGCTCGTCCTGTTCTGTAAAAGCTTTTTGCAGAATACTATCTTGTTGTATAAAAGCCTGTTTTACATCGCCACCCACCTGATAAGCTTTGCCACTAATAGCCGGCCCTATCCATACTCGCAAGTCTTCAAGCTTGCTACCGGGTTGCTGTAAATATAAATTAACAACGTTTTTTAAAATACCATTGGCAATGCCTTTCCAACCGGCATGTGCGGCAGCAACCCAGTTTACCTGTTTGTTACAGAATAAAACCGGCAGGCAGTCGGCTGTCATCACACAACATATAATATTTTTTTCGGTTGTATACGCAGCATCGGCTTTGAAGGATTGAGTTTTATTTTCTGTCGTAAGCCGGATAACTTTATCACTATGCAGCTGTTCCAGCCAGACAGGCTCCGAAGGCAATCCACAATTTTGTTTTAACAAAGCTCGGTTTTTTTTTACATTCTGCGGGTTATCATTAACATGGGTTGCAAGGTTAAAACTGTCCCAGGGTGCCTGGCTTACGCCGCCTTTACGGGTCGTCGTAAAGGCTTTTATATGGCTGGCTACATTCCAGTTAGGAGTAATAATTTCGGGCTGTTGTGTTTGAACATTCATAACGATTCAAGCTGCGAGAGTAGTTGCTCAATATCATCGGCAAGAGGTGCCTGCCAACTCATTTGCTGTTTCGTCGCAGGATGTTGCAACGTCAGCTGATAAGCATGCAGTGCCTGACGCTTAAAAGCCTGCACCGCTTCACGTATTTCCACACTACAATCTTTAGGTATTTTATTACGGCCAGCATAAACCGGGTCACCGACAATAGGGTAATGAATATAAGCCATATGTACTCGTATCTGATGGGTTCGACCAGTGTCCAGCTTTATATCCAGTAGCGTGTAGCCTTTAAAGCGCTGACGTATCCGGTAATGCGTCACGGCATGTTTAGCACCGCTATCGTATTCATTTAAAACGGCCATACGTTTGCGGTCGACTTTATGTCGGCCAATCGGCGCATCCACTGTCCCGCCTGCGGTCATTTCGCCATTGACCAGTGCAATATATTCCCTGGAAATGTCTCTTTGCTGCAAACTATCCACCAGAAAATGGTGTGCCCTTAAGGTTTTTGCAACCACCATGATACCGGAAGTGTCTTTATCCAGCCGATGTACCACACCCGCCCGCGGCAAGTTTTCTGCCTGTGGCACATGGTGTAACAGGGCATTGCACAAGGTTCCGGAATGATGCCCCGGTGCCGGATGAACCACCATACCGACCGGCTTGTTAATAACGAGAATTTCTTCGTCTTCAAAAATAATATCCAGTGATATAGCTTCGGCCTGCCAGCTTACTTCGACATCAGCCTCAACGCTGAGGGTAATTCTTTCTCCACTATAAACCTTCTCTTTTGCCTTGCGTTGCTGACCTTCTACGGTTGCCCTGCCTGCCTTTATCCATTGCTGTAAACGGGCACGGGAGTACTGTTCGAAAATTAAAACCAGCGCCTGATCAAAGCGTTTGCCTGTTGCAGATTCGGGGACAACGGCTGTTAAAATTTGTGAGTCTTGTGACATAAAATAAAGCTATCTTTGCTGTTTTTATATAAAGTGCCGGCGCAGGCATTTAATCCGTGGGCTCAGAGGAGTATACTGCCTGAATTGTCATCATAACCTAAATAAGAAGTATTATTACATTATGAATTTACCTTGCTGGACTCGCCTGTTGCCTCATGCACTTATCTTTATCGTTGCCCTGCTCACCTTACAAGGTTGTGCCGGGGTAGATAGTGAAACATTACCCGAGGACATTAGCGCTGCCGAAATTTACAAAGCAGCAAAAAAGCACCTCGAAGATACCAACTACGAAGATGCGATAAAACTATACGAGCAAATCGAGTCACGTTTTCCTTATGGCAAATATGCGCAACGTGCCCAGCTTGAAATTGCCTATGCTTATTATAAGGATAATGAACCTGAAACAGCCATTTTGTCTGCAGACCGGTTTATCAAGCTCCATCCCAGCCACCCCAACGTTGATTACGCCTACTATTTAAAAGGCCTCGCCGCTTTTGATCTGAACAGCTCTTTTTTTGGTGACCTGTTTAACCAGGATGTCGCTGAACGCGACCCAAAAGCAGCTCGCCAGGCATTTAAGTATTTTGCTGAGTTGGTAAAAAAATTCCCTAAAAGCCAGTATCGCAACGATGCGATCAAACGAATGAAAAAACTTAGGGAAAACCTGGCCCGCTATGAAATATATGTTGCAAAATATTACTTAAAACGAAACGCTTATCTGGCAGCCGTTAACCGTGCCAAATATGTACTACAGCACTATCCCAAGACAGAAGTGGTGCCCGATGCCCTCGGGTTAATGGTGCAAGGGTATCGCAAATTAGGGCTAACTGGCCTGGCAAAGGATGCACTCAGAGTGCTACAACTAAACCACCCCAATCACAAGGCAACCATTGGGGTCTTGCAAAACAAATAAATAAAACCAGGTTTAAATGGGCGTGGCTATTTTTTAACCATTAAATAGCATCATTATCTGTTTCGCCGGTGCGGATTCGCACAACTTTTTCAACATTGCTGACAAATATCTTACCATCACCAATTTTACCGGTACGTGCGGCATTGGTAATAACATCAATGCAATTGTCCACCAGGTCTTCTGAAATCACGACTTCAAGCTTCACCTTTGGCAGAAAATCAATGACATACTCCGCACCACGATAAAGCTCGGTATGGCCTTTTTGACGACCAAAACCCTTAACTTCAATTGCAGTCATCCCAGTTACACCAATATCTGACAATGCCTGGCGCACGTCATCTAATCTAAAAGGTTTTATTATCGCTTCTATTTTTTTCATTGTTATATCCTTCGGCAATCTGGTAATTTAGGCAATCTGAGTATTTTATAGGGTTTGCTGATCTTTCAGGTGTTAGGCTGATTTTGAGGAAATTTTAGTCCTGACAAGGCATTTTTTACGTATCAATGCCACCCATTGGTAGTAAAAAATAACACAGGCAGGCTTAAATTAACCAAAATCCGACAATAGATAAAAGATTAACAGTCCCTGATATAACCATGAGATTAACTGGATTTAAATCGAATTTCCACCGTTATATCAAGTTCGCTGAATTCCCTCACGTATAATTTTTATTAGCAGATTCTAATGGAATTTTAAAATCAGGCTATCATTTGGGATATTCTTTTCAACGGCTTTCTACAATAATGAATATCGCAACTTAATGCTGTTTTTGGCAAAATAAGTACAAAATAACCAGTAATTTGCAGGAAAAATAATGCCGACCGAAGCCAGTATTCGAGATGAAATGAAGGTAATACCCGAAATAGACCCCACGTTTGAAATAAAACGGCGAGTCGATTTTATAAAGCAGTCCCTGATAAACTCGGGGTTAAAACACCTGGTACTTGGCATTAGTGGTGGCATCGATTCCTGCACCTGTGGTCGGCTTGCGCAACTTGCCATTGATGAGCTGAACAGGGAAAACAATAACGAGTATACCTTTATCGCTGTTCGCCTGCCATATGATGTACAAGCTGATGAAGCCGATGCACAGATGGCCTTAGAATTTATTCAGGCGACTAAAAATATCAGTATCAATATCAAGCCCGGCACCGATGGTATTCATGACGAAACCATCCGTGCACTGGAAAATGAGGGTATTCTTTCTGATAATGCTTTCCATATTGATTTTGCCAAAGGTAATGTAAAGGCTCGGGTGCGCATGATAGCGCAATATAAAGTTGCCGGATTGGTCGGTGGCCTGGTTATCGGTACCGATCATTCAGCCGAGAATGTGACCGGCTTTTATACCAAATACGGTGATGGTGCCTGCGACCTTGCTCCCCTGTTTGGGCTTAACAAGCGACAGGTACGTCAGCTTGCCAGGCAGCTTGGCGCGCCGCAGACGCTTATTGAAAAAACGCCTACCGCCGATCTCGAATGCCTCGCACCCGGTAAAGCTGATGAAGAAGTCCTGGGTTTAACTTACGAGCAAATTGATGACTTTCTGGAAGGTAAAACGGTCGAAGACTCGGTTAAACAACGAATTATTAATATCTATACAAAAACCCAGCATAAACGCCAGCCTGTCATGACAATTTACGACGACTAAAAACCGGCTATTTTATAAAGCATTGTATAGCCTTATAGCTAACATAAGGCTATGATTAATATACAAAACATAAAAAAAGACCTGACAATATTATGAATCTTATTCGCCTACTGGTTATAGCCGCGATTATCTGGCTGTGTTATCGAATTTATCAAAACTGGCTCGAAACGAAATCATCAGCCGCTCATAAAAAACAACACGACAATAGCATTGAAGACATGGTGCAATGTGCAAAATGCGGCGTGCATATACCGCAACAGGAGGCATTAAAATCAGGTGATAAATTTTATTGCAGTGAAGCCCACAAACAATAAATTTATAACATAAATGGCCACAAAAAATACTTTTACTCTTAACCCGCCAACCTTAAATGCCCGCTTGTCGGAGCAACATATTGATGCCGGGTTACCACTGGCTTATTTAAATATATATCGAACCATACTTTCTGCATTTTTCCTTTTTTTAGCAATAACACAAAATACTTTTCATCCACTTGGCAGTGTGAGCGAGCAACTTTTTACCCAGACCAGTCTGGGCTATTTAATTTTTGCAGGTATATTCTGGATTTCTATTCAATTAAAAAAACCAAACCAGACTGTGCAGATTCATATCAGCGTACTGGCAGACTGCTTCGCTACATTATTACTGATGCATGCCAGTGGCGGTATTCAGACAGGCCTCGGCACCTTGTTGCTAATCACCGTCGTTGGCAACAGTATGATTGTGCAACTGCGCTCTGCACTTTACTTTGCTTCCATCGCAACCATTACCCTGCTGGCGCACCAGATTTATATTCACTACACCAGCTTCGAACCCACGTCTAATTATACCTATGCCGGTATTCTTGGATTGATCTTTTTTGGCTCGGCCATTATCTCTCACAAGTTATCTCTACGCCTTAAAGAAAGCGAAGCGCTGGCGGTTAAACGTGGCGTTGACCTTGCAAACATGGCTCAACTGACCGAACATATTATTCAGCGTATGCAAACAGGCATACTGGTTGTCGATAACGAGGATGATGTACGCTTAATAAACGAGTCGGCCTGGCATATGCTGGGAATGCCGTCCACCAACCATCCACCAAACCTGAAAAAACTGATTCCTGAACTGTCTGAACAGATTGCTAACTGGAGAAAAAACCCGGAGTTTACTCCTCAGATAATACGCCCCTCTCCCTTGCACGCCAACGTCATGCCTCGCTTTGCAAAAATTTCACCGGATAACCCGTCAGGCTTGCTGGTTTTTCTTGAAGACACTTCGGTCATGGCTCAACAGGCACAGCACCTGCAACTTGCTGCGCTTGGAAGACTGACGGCAAGTATTGCCCATGAAATCCGAAATCCACTGGGTGCAATCAGTCATGCCGGTCAGTTGCTTGATGAGTCCCCTAACCTCGACAAGCATGATAAACGTCTGACACAAATCATTGCAGATCAGTCTGCACGCATGAACACCATTATAGAAAATATTATGCAGCTTGGCCGACGCGATCACTCCCGTCCTGAAGTTTTTAAACTGAAGGATTTTCTTGTAAAATTTACAGCCAGCTTTATCGCAAACCGTCGAATCAATGACGAAGTTTCAAATGAGAACATTACACCGGTAGCAGGCGACGAAATCCTTGTTGATATTAATCCAGCCGATGTAGAGGTTCGTTTTGATAAAACCCACCTCGAACAAATTCTGACAAACCTTTGTGAAAATGCACTGCGCCACTGTAATGACTACCAGGGTAACCCAAAAGTTGAACTGCGTGGTGGAATCACACCTGAATACAATCGGCCGTTTCTCGATGTTATTGACCATGGCACTGGAATTGACACGGAGACAGCCCAACATATTTTTGAACCGTTTTACACAACCGAAGCCACCGGCAGCGGCCTCGGCTTGTATATATCCCGCGAACTGGCTGAATGTAACCAGGCAAGAATGAACTATATTCCTGTTGCAACCGGTGGCAGTTGTTTTAGAATCAGTTTTCAGGATCCAAGGCGCAGCATAAGTTAATGAGTAATAAAACAACCTTTAAAGCACTGATAGTGGATGATGAACCCGATATACGCGAGTTATTGGAAATCACCCTGTCACGTATGGATATCGATACACAGACTGCCGAAGACATTGCCCAGGCAAAACAACGGCTGGCTCAATCAGAATTTGATTTATGCCTGAGCGATATGAGGTTACCTGATGGCAACGGCATCGACCTTGTACGGCATATAGCAGATGAATATCCGCAACTGCCGGTTGCCATGATCACAGCGCACGGGAATATGGAGTCTGCGATTGAAGCACTTAAAGCCGGTGCTTTCGACTTTGTTTCCAAACCGGTTGACCTTAAAATCTTACGAAACCTGGTATCCAGTGCACTGGAATTACAAAAAAAATCTTCCGATAAACCGGTACATACAGAACAGGCTCTGCTCGGCACATCAAAAGTTATCGAAGAAACGCGTAAAACGATTGTTAAACTCGCCCGTTCACAGGCACCTGTTTATATCAGTGGTCAATCCGGTTCCGGTAAGGAACTTGTTGCAAAGCTTATTCACGAAAATGGTTCAAGAAAAGATAAACCTTTTGTCCCGGTTAACTGTGGAGCCATTCCATCCGAACTCGTTGAAAGTGAATTCTTTGGGCATAAAAAAGGAAGCTTTACCGGTGCAACGTCTGACAAAGACGGTTTGTTTAAGGCTGCCGATGGCGGCACCCTGTTTCTTGATGAAGTTGCTGACCTGCCCTTATCCATGCAGGTAAAATTGTTACGAGCCATCCAGGAAAAATCAATACGCCCAATTGGACACCAGACAGAAATTCCAATAAATGTTCGGATACTCAGTGCAACCCATAAAAATTTACAACAACTGGTAGAAAGTGGAGAGTTCAGGCAGGATCTGTTTTATCGGATTAACGTTATCGAGTTAAAAGTACCTTCTCTGCACGAGCACCCGGAAGACATCCCATTATTGTCACAACATTTTCTGCGTAAAATCGCTAAAGAGTGGCAGACTGACGTGGTAAAACTTTCAGGCTCTGCGATTAAAGCCCTGCAAAATTATCAGTTTCCAGGTAATGTCCGCGAACTTGAAAATATTCTTGAACGAGCAATGACCCTGTTCGAAGGAAATATAATTACAGCAGAAGATTTGCAACTGCCGAAAGAAAAAACACAGGATGATGCTGGTTCAGCTAATCTAAGCCTTGACCCGACTCTTTTAAATACTGAAAAAGAAGCGATTATCAAAGCACTGGAACAAACAAAATATAATAAAACAGCGGCCGCTAAATTACTTGGCATTACTTTCCGGGCTTTAAGATACCGGATTAAAAAACTGGGGATCGAATAGGCGCTTTACCAGTTGCGTAGCTTACCATTTGTTCGGTAGTTATACTTGCCGGTTGGATCGCGTCGACCAATAAACCGTAATCCATTTTCCAAATCTGCTGATGCGCTATTACGTGCACCCAGCCCAAGATTAATGGTATAAAGACCATTACCTTTAATCTTTATATTCCCATCCAGAATCAACGGGCCACCCTGGTCACTTAACACCAGCACGCTTCCATTTTTATCCGGCGAAGCCTTGATTAAAATATCTCCGTAATCAATTTTCTGGGGGGAAACCAGCCCTGCTCCTGTAACAACAACTCGTGCATTGATGTTTATCGTTTTCCCCTTCACCAGCTCCAGCGATTTAATATGTGCATTAATATCTCCACCAAAGCGTGCGGGTAAACCATACATAAGAGGAGCAATCGCATCAGCCGAAGTGCTAAGCGTAAAATCATTAACACTGATATCGCCACCGAATAACGATGGACTGACATAACCAGAGCCGGATATATCGTCTCCCGCCGCACTTTTATTGGCAAACTTGATATACACTTCGAGATTGCCGATTAATAACGGTAATAATTTAAGCTCCCACTTTAGCTGGCCAAGATTAATACCTGAAACCCGTACGTTTGCAGCGCTCCCCGACCAGACCGTACCACTCGCAGCGGTTATCTGCAGTTGTTTTTTTAGCTGGGGCGTTGAGCCAAAAAAGGAAACAGCTAACGAAGCCGGGAAGGTTGCAACCAGGAATACAACATAACAGGCAACTGCAAATATTCCGTAGCGTAGATATTTACGTTTCTGGCTCTGTCTGCGGCGTTTGGCCCGTCGTGAACTGCTTTTACGTTGTCCTGTTTTAAAACCAATCATGGCGACTCCAGGTAGACAGTAACATTAACCCGGCCAACCGAAGGTTGGCGGTCAGCCGTCAGCTTGGTCACAATAACACCATGCCTTGATACCAACTGATCCAGCCACTTCATTACATTGTCAAAAGGTACGTTGTCCATGGACACCCTTACCTTGTTATTGCTTTCCGCTTTTGTTTTAAGTGAATTCGCCAGCCCGTTTTTACGTGCCTCGGTATTTATAAGGTTATTGAGAAACTGGCGCCCAGGCTGTGATGTAAAACTTGCTGAGCCTCGCAGACCTTTAATTTGTTGCGCCTGTTGTTGCATGGTGACCAGTTGCTTGCGCTGTGCTTCGACACGGATCTGAGAGTCTTCCAGTGATTCCGAAAACGGCTTCCACATAAACTGATAAGGTATAAGCAAACCAATCAACACACCGGCAATAATAACCAGGTTCTTTTCACGGGATTCAAGGTTATTAAAATACTCTTTAATAGCATCCATCTGTTTTACCTTTTAATCTCGATGCGGCTGACAACTTTATT
>JALTLP010000360.1 GCA_027001895.1 Chromatiales bacterium
GGGATTCGATAGCAGAAGATAAATAATATTTACTGTAAAGCACACAGTCCGAGCCGGTAACAATGACATTTTTTGCTGTGGTTAATGCACACGAAATTGCGTTTGCCATTCGTTCACCAAGATCCTCTCCTGTCTGCGTATGTATTGTTAAGCCATTAATTGTGGAATAGCGTTGTTTAAAATAAAGTGTCTCATCGCTTTGCCAAAGTTCAAAGGGGCAAAGTTTATAAGCTTCAAGGTCATGCATTATTTTATCTGTAAGGTTTTGTTGTAACTGGGCAGCGCCCTTTTCACCAAGTACAGGCACCAGACGAGTTTTACATCTACCAGGAACGGGTGGACGGGCAAAAACAAGAATCCTGACTTCAGGGTAGAGATACTGCATAACAACTAGTGATACATTTTCGCCAGTTTATCTGCGGGCACACCAAAAAAGTAAAGCAACCTTATTTTCCACATTAGCAAAATTGTTTTGATATAGCCGTTGGTTTCCCAGCGCCGACTGGAAGTAATAACAGCTTGCTTTATACATGCAGGAGCTGAATATTGTTTTAGTGCTTTGGACAGTGCTATATCTTCCATTAATGGAATTTCTGGAAAGCCATGTACAGATTCAAAAATATCTTTAAAAACAAACATTGCCTGGTCACCGGTTGCTATTCCGGTAAGACATGATCGTATATTCATCAAAGCAGCAATCACTCCAAGAATAAAATGTTTGCCTGTAAATTTAACATTAAAACGTCCCCAGCTGGTTTTATTGTCGAGTTGTTTGTTAATTTCCATTACAGTACAGTCCGGAAGCAAGCTATCGGCATGCAAAAAAACAAGAACAGCATTACTTGCGTGGCTTGCACCATAATTTAGCTGTGTTGCCCTTCCTTTTTCAGAATGAAGAAAGGTAACCTGATAAGCACTACATATTGAAGCTGTTGCATCGCTGCTACCGCCATCGACAACAATACATTCATGACCTTGTTCAACAAACTTGCTGATATTATCCAGTGTCATGGAAATATTACCGGCCTCGTTAAAAGTTGGGATGATAATAGAGATGGACAACATAAGTTTTATTACGAATAAACAGCCTGATTAAACATCAGCTAATGCCCCGCCACAACTGCTACCTTGTCCGGCAGTACAGCCATAGCAGTGGTCGGCAATATATATTCGCATACCGTCGAGTGTTTTTTCTTCGAGTAAATCAATATGCAGTTTATTGTTATTTGCATCCATGATTGGCAGGTTTAACATCTGGTTAAAGTCGCAATCATACAAATAACCCTGCCAGTCAATACTAACCAGTGACTTGCACATTACAGTTGAAAGATTTTGTTGTTGATAAGCAGATTTAAGCAGTTGCATATAACTGTTAAAAGTGCCTTTTGAAAGCAAGGTGCTGCCAAAACGTTTAATTGGCATATTGGTTATAGTAAACAGTGAATTAAAAATAATACCATGTTCTTCATATAACTTTTTCTTGTAGTCATCCAGTAACCCTGACTGTGATGGCGGTAAGAAAGCACCACCTGGGTTATAAACAAGATTCAATTGCAGAGATGAACCTGTTTGCCCATAACCCAGTCCGTTAAGAATTTTTAAACCCTCGATACTGCGTTGGTAAACGCCTTTACCACGTTGCTCGTCGACATTATCCTGTGTATAACAGGGTAAAGACGCGACAACTTCTACGTTGTTGTTGGCCAGAAATTCTGCCAGATCTTGCTGGCCAGGTTCAGAAAGTATTGTCAGGTTGCATCGGTCAATAACATGCACGGACATTTGTCTGGCTTGCTCGACCAGGTATTTAAAATGCGGATTCAGTTCCGGTGCGCCGCCGGTTAAATCCAGTTTTTCAATTTTTAATCTTTCAAGTTTGCCAAGTATTGAGTCAATCGTCTCGATACTCATCATTTCTTTACGCTTTGGCCCCGCATTAACATGGCAGTGCAGGCATTGTTGATTACATTGATAACCAAGGTTGACCTGCAAGGTCTCTAAAGTGCTTCTTGAGATTGACGGAAAGTCGCTTGGCAGTAATTTTTCTAATGTTTCCAGCATATTAGTCTTATTATTTGTAAAAAGCTTATGAGTTAAGTTTTGCGCAAGAGTTCAATATACAGCTATATATTAGAAGATGTTAATGTATAATGGCGCAGAATTGAACTTAATTTTATTATGACACACAAACCAGAGGTACTATATGAACTGGATTAACTCTTTAAGCTGGCCAATGGTTATTATTATTACTTTAACCCTGGGTTTAGCGCCATTTAATCCCGAACCTCATGTGGTTGAGAAAATAACCATGCTTTTTAATGGTGAATTAGCACGGCCAGTCGATATATTCGATCTGTTTTTACATGGTACACCGTGGATTTTATTCAGTCTTAAAGTGTTTACATTATTTATAAACAAGCAGGAAGATGAGCAGCAATAATACCAGCCTACTCTTTGTC
>JALTLP010000361.1 GCA_027001895.1 Chromatiales bacterium
TCGGATGTGATGCACCCTGCTGGTGCATTGGTGACCGGTGTGGTCGCTGGGGGGTTGTTTGTCTGGCTATTTTCACTGTGCCATAACAAGTGGAAGATAGACGATGTATTGGGTGTCTGGCCATTACACGGTATTTGTGGTGCCTGGGGCGGAATAGCTGCCGGTATCTTTGGCCTGCAAAGTTTTGGCGGCCTTGGTGGGGTAACTTTTATGTCGCAACTGGTGGGTACCTTGATGGGCATTGCCATTGCACTGGCCGGTGGCTTTGTCGTGTACGGTTTAATAAAACAACTGGTCGGTATTCGCCTAAGTGCAGAAGAAGAGCATATGGGTGCGGATCTCAGTATTCACAAAATTGCGGCTGAATCTGATATTGATTAACTTTATTTAAATCATGGTGATAGCAGGCTTTTATTAAAGCCCGCATATTTCTTGCCGATATTATATAAATGGTAAGAAAGGAAACAATTTTAGCGGTTGACCAGAACGAAGACGTTTTAAACCTGTATCGCCATCATGCCGAAGAGCAGGGTTACAAAACCATCTTTGCCTGCAGTGCTGAAGAGGCGCTGACCATGCTGGAACAGGTCACGGTAGACCTTGTTATCTCAGAAGTTCTGTTACCCGAGCTCGATGGCTACGAGCTATGTCGCCAGTTAAAAGCCAACCCGAAAACCAGCAATATCCCCTTTGTTTTTGTTTCGGAAATGACCGAACTTGAAGAACTCATTGTTGGTTACTCACTCGGTGCGGATGAGTACATTACCAAGCCAATCAATTACGAACAGTTTATTCTTAAAATTCAGCATATTCTGAAAGTTAATAAAAAGAACGAAGAAGTTCAGCAACAACTGGATAATTATTATAAAACCGCCATGCAGGCTATGACCTATTCAAGTGAAATAGGCATTATTCTGGAGTTTTATAAAGTCTGTATCTCGGCCAGATCATTTCGGGAGCTGGCTAACTATATTTTTATGAGCACAAAGCAACTCGATCTGAAGTGTTCTTTTCAGGTTTATGGCCTCGATGGAACTCCGGTTGGTTTTGCCGAGCAGGGCGTGTTGCCTCCACTTGAGTCAGAAATTATGTTGCTGGCAAAAAAACAGTCGCGCTTTATTGATTTTGGTGTACGCACCATTATCAGCTATAAAAACTTTTCGTTGCTGATAAAAAATATGCCGATTAGTGATACGGATAAATATGGTCGGCTAAAAGATATTCTTGGTACTTTATGTGATGCTATCAGTTCAAGGGTAGACTTTATTCTGGCCAATGACTCGTTAATGGAAAAACAGCAGGTGGTTGAACGGGTCAGTGTCACTATTATGGATGTCGATTCTTCTTTCGAGAAACTACAAAAACAAAATGTTGCGGCTATCGAAGATATGATGGAAGAACTCGACGAAGCATTGTTAATACTGGGTTTAACCGAACACCAGGAAGAAAATATTCTGGATATTGCCAGAAACTGCCTGGATAAAACCAACAAAGCTTTTTACCAGGGCATTGAAATAAAAACCAGACTCGAAGAGCTGCATCAGGAATTATTGGCAGTACTGGATTAACAGGGCATAAAACAATATCAGTGGTTATTGAGTTGTTGTTGATAGTCCATATCCCGTTGCATTTTTTCATTTATTTGCTGCTTTAGTTCTTCGGCTTCTTTCATGGTTTGTATTGCCTGCTGGGTACGCTGATTGATTTCATTGTTCGTTGGTTGTTGCAAGGCGGGGGTGAAAACCGTCTGGTATAAAATGGCGATAAAGATAACCAGCCCAAGCAATAAGCTTAAAAACTTCATATTAATAGCCTTTGTTTAATCAGGGTTTAACTAAGTCTAGTAAAATTAGCAATGACTCGCTAACAAAAGTATTCTGAAACCGGTAAATTTCCCCGCTTTTAGCGCTTTTTCTCTGCCTATACTGGAAACTTCCCGGCCATAGTGATATTTTAGCCCGCCCTGACAAGATGATGGTTTATTGTTTAGTAAAATCATGAGTAAAAAAGTTTTTATCAAAACATTTGGCTGCGCCATGAATGAATATGACTCCAGTAAAATGGCAGATATTCTGAACAGCTCGCATGGCCTGGAATTTACTCAGGACGAAGCGGCAGCCGATGTTTTGCTATTAAATACCTGCTCGGTGCGTGAAAAGGCCCAGGAAAAAGTATTTTCCCAGTTGGGTCGTTGGCGAAAATTAAAAGACAAACAGCCGGATATTGTTATTGGTGTGGGTGGCTGTGTTGCCAGTCAGGAAGGTGAGGCAATTTTAAAACGTGCCAGTTACGTCGACCTTATTTTTGGCCCACAAACACTGCATCGTTTGCCGCAGTTGTTTGACCAGGCTTTAAAACAGAAAAAATCACAGATAGATATCAGTTTCCCCGAAATTGAAAAGTTCGACCATATGCCGGCTCCAAGGGTGGAAGGGGCAGCGGCGTTTGTATCAATCATG
>JALTLP010000362.1 GCA_027001895.1 Chromatiales bacterium
GAACTTACAGCTTATTTAAGGATGCTAAATCTTCTTGCAAACTGTTTCAAATTTTTAACAAATGCTGTCTGATAGGGAAAGGCTTCATCATAAGTATCAATTATTTCATGCACTTCCTTAACCAGATCATCATCGGCACAATCATAAGAAAAATAAAACATATTCCTCGGGCGAATACCGCCACTCCCCCCTTCCCATTCTTCAAGGAAAGCTAACACAAGTGTATCGGCCTTTTGCTGCTTGCAAACAGCTTGCAGATATTGAGTACGATGTTTTTTACTAAACATTTTCAGATTCGCACCCCATTTAACACTGGAAAGAGTAACATGTGCAGGTTTTTTCTTTTTAAACTGCTTAAGCATTTCCTTTGCATATAATGCTGAATTTGTCTCTGTATCATAAATACCGGCTTCTCTTTCAACATCGTCTATCTCAGAATAAGCTGAAACGACTATTTTTTTCGGTTTGGCAACACCACCTGTCGTGGTTTTAACGACGACTTTGATGGGCGACTCATCCACAAAGGACATTTTCGTTTTACGCTTTGCTACAAATTTTATTTTTTGTAATAAAAAACCTGACCACTCAGCATATTTTGAATGTATGCGTCGTAAGCCCGCCTCATTTTCTGAAAAATTTAGTCGCTTACTATCATGGTATTGCACATTTATTTTATGTGTGTCGTAGCTTATCTTCATCCTTAAAACATGATGTCTGACATTTAACCGCGCTATAATTTCACCCGGTTTTTCACTATCGATACTCCAGATATGCTTTGGATAACTACTGCGGTCGATTGCATCCAGAACAATATCTTCAACAACTGAAATTTTAACCCCTTCCTTGTTGGGAAAATACATAACAGGATAATCTTCAAGAATCATTGTGCCGGCATTTACCAGGGCAGGTAAGCACAATAACAACAGGACACCAAGATATTTCTTAATCATTTTTAACAACCTCTTATATTTTTTATTTATTTATCATAAAGCATTTTACAGTATGTGTCTCACTGATTGAATGTATATCCGGGTATCGCTGGCTGCATTGCGCCTGCTTAAGCGGGCAACGCGGGCTAAAATGACAGCCGGGAGGCGGTGAAATCGGTGAGGGTAATTCGCCTTCCAGCAGAATAATCTGTTTATTACTGTCCTCTTCTACAGTCGGAATAGCTGACAACAATGCCTTTGTATAAGGATGTTGCGGGTTCTGCATAATTTCATCTACCCTGCCCTGCTCAACAATACGCCCGAGGTACATCACAGCAATTTCATCAGCAAGGTATTCCACAACCGACAGATTATGTGTAATAAACAAATAGCTTAATCCAAATTCCTGTTGTAAATTTTTAAACAGGTTTAAAATCTGTGCCTGTACTGATACATCCAATGCGCTGGTTGGTTCATCACACACAAGAATTTCCGGATTCACAGCAAGAGCGCGTGCAACACACAGACGCTGTCGTTGCCCACCTGAAAACTCATGTGGATAACGATTAACTGAAGAATCAGGCAAACCCACCTGCGAAAGCAAATGCTTAACCCGCTGTAATCTCTGCTCTGCATTTAGTTCAGGCATTAGGGACAACATGCCTTCTTCTACAATTTCACGAACCCGTTTACGCGGATTCATTGATGAGAACGGATCCTGAAATATTATCTGCACATGGTTTCTCAAGGTTCTCAACTGGTCAGAGGTTGGCGATGATATATCTTCTTTACCAAGCTGTAACTTGCCCGCCGTTACCTTGTTTAAATGCAGCAATGCCTTGCCAACAGTTGTTTTTCCACAACCTGACTCACCAACCAGTGCCAGGGTTTGTCCTTTTTTAAGCTTAATATCCAGGCCATCCACCGCATAAACATAACCGGCAACCCGGCGTAAAATACCTTTATGAATCGGGAAATGAACCTTCAGGTTTGTTGCACGATAAACCTGTTCGCCTGAAGTCACCGTGTTGTAATCAACTTTTTGTTGTTGTAGTTGCGTAGCGTTAAACTGATAATCGTACTGCGAATATTGCAAACAACGTACGGCATGCGAACCAGGCTGTTCGACCAGTTCAATCAGTTCCTGGTTACATTCTTTAATTGCCAGCGGGCAACGTTCATAGAAACGGCAACCTGTAAATTGAGTAGTCAACGGTGGTACTATCCCGTCTATAACATCAAGCGACCTGTTGCGCTTTGAACGAGCCGGTAAAGATTCAAATAATTTAACCGAATAAGGGTGTAACGGGTTTTTAAAAAATTCATCTCGACTGGCTTGCTCAACAATTTCACCGGCATACATCACGGCAACTTTATCAACAAAATCAGACACAATCCCCAGATCATGCGTAATTAATAAAATGGCCATACCGGTACGCTGTTGTATTTCGCGCAGCAATAACATGACCTGTGCCTGTATGGTTACATCCAGTGCCGTTGTTGGTTCATCGGCAATAAGCAGCTCGGG
>JALTLP010000363.1 GCA_027001895.1 Chromatiales bacterium
CCCAGGAATGTCCATTTTAACAATCCAGTTCAAGGTCGGCGAAGATCGCACTCAGGCAATAGTCCGCTTATACAATGCCCTGTATTCAAAGCAGGACTGGTTACCCAAAAATCTTGGCGTAGGAACACCATTAATAAAACCTAAAGGTATCGACGATGTGCCGATTGTATCGCTTACCCTCTGGTCAGAAAATGAAAACACGGGTAGCTATGATTTATTAAAGGTAGCTCATTCGATAGAAGCAGAATTAAAACGGGTTAAGGGGACACGCGATATTTATACTATTGGTGGCGCAAAGGATATCGTCTATGTCGAACTTAACAGTACGGCACTGGCAAGTTATAACCTGTCGATTACCGAGTTACGCCAGGCATTAACTTTAAGCAATGTAACTCAGCCCATTGGTTACACCGTTTCAAAAAATAAAGAACTGGCGGTACAGGCAGGCAAGTTTTTGTCGTCTACCGAAGAGTTGCAGGATTTAATTGTCGGTGTGCATCAGGGCAAGCCGGTATACCTGCGCGACGTGGCAAGGGTAACGCGTAAAGCAGAGCATAACAAGGTATTCAGTCAGCATGGTAACAGGATAAATAATTATCCATCGGTTACTGTTGCAGTAGCCAAGCAGCCCGGTGTAAATGCTGTTGAGATATCCGATGCAGTTATACAACGTATTGAACAACTTAAAGGTGTGTTTATACCGGATAATGTCAATATTGATGTTACCCGTAACTATGGTGAAACGGCGGATAAGAAAGCGCAAAAGCTTATCCATAAACTTATTTTTGCAACTTTATCGGTTGTTGTTCTGGTGTTGTTTGCATTGGGCAAGCGTGAAGCCTTTATTGTTGGGCTGGCTGTAATTATTACACTGGCAATGACGCTTTTTGCATCCTGGGCGTGGGGGTTTACCTTAAACCGTGTGTCGTTGTTTGCGCTTATATTTTCTATTGGTATTCTTGTTGATGATGCGATTGTTGTTGTAGAAAATATCCATCGCCATATGATGCTCGGGGTACACAAGCTAAAAGATTCTATTCCTGTCGCCGTTGATGAAGTAGGTGGGCCTACAATACTGGCTACCTTAACTGTAATTGCTGCCTTATTACCAATGGCCTTTGTTACCGGCTTAATGGGCCCGTATATGAGCCCAATACCTATTAATGCATCCATCGGAATGCTTATTTCGCTGGCTATCGCTTTTGTGGTAACGCCCTGGTTGTGTAACCGTTTTTTAAAACATACAGAGCATGACGATTCGGGTGGCGAAAAACTCTATGCCTTTTTTAAACGCTATATTGGTCTGTTTCTGACAGAAAACCACGGCAGCAAGAATCGTAAAAAACTGTTACTGGCCATAGCGGCTCTGTTGGTATTATCTGTTGGTCTGGTGATGGTAAAAGCTGTTGTATTAAAAATGTTACCGTTTGATAACAAGTCCGAATTTCAGGTAGTTGTTGATATGCCAGAAGGTACATCACTTGAACAAACACAGGCTGTATTAACAGCACTGAGCCAGTATATAAAAACAGTGCCAGAAGTAAAAAATTACCAGTTGTATGCCGGTACCGCGGCACCGATTAACTTTAATGGACTGGTGCGTCAGTATTATTTAAGGCAGGGTTCAAATGTTGCGGACATTCAGGTTAACCTGGTTGGAAAAAAACAACGCGACTTAAAAAGCCATCAGATTGCAGGCGCAATGCGAGCACCGTTACAAAAAATTGCAGCACAGTATAATGCAAATATTAAAATCGTTGAGGTTCCACCTGGGCCACCGGTATTTTCACCGTTAGTTGCCGAAATATACGGGCTGGATTATGAAGGCCAGTTGTCTGCTGCAAAAAAGGTCCGTAAAGTTTTTGAGCAAACCGAAGATGTTGTCGATGTCGATGATAGTATCGAAGCCAGAGCAGATAAAATAATTATCAGCATTGACCAGCACAAAACTGCACTCTGGGGTGTGTCTCAAAAAGAAGCGGTCGATGCTATTGCGACGGTACTGAATGGTGAGGATGTCAGTTATCTGCATACTGGAAAGGTAAAATATCCTTTACCTATACGTCTGGAAAATGCGGTTGAAGACAAGGCGCGTATTAATGACCTGTTAAACTATAAAGTACGTAACAGGCAAGGACAATTAATTTCGCTCAGTGATGTTGTTAGCGTAGAAAAAACCAGCCGGCATAATGCCATATACCATAAAGATCTATTACCGGTTGTTTATGTAAGCGGTGATGCAGCGGGTAGTCTGGACAGTCCGCTGTATAGCATGTTTGCTATGTCGTCAGTTTTATCGGATAAAAAAATTGCTTATGGTAAACCACTTGCACAGTCATATATTTCACAACCGGACAATCCATACGAATACAGCCTGAAGTGGGACGGCGAATGGCAGGTAACGTATGAGACTTTCCGTGATATGGGTATTGCCTATTCAGTTGGCTTAATC
>JALTLP010000364.1 GCA_027001895.1 Chromatiales bacterium
AACTGAGCGTTATTCTATATACATAAACTCAATCTGGGTGTTTGCCAGTTCAATAATGTCATGGTCTTTTAGTTCACGGGCTTCAGTAGTCAGGTCGTTACCATTTACAGTTGCTATGTTAAAACTATCTTCATTTTTAATGGCAGAAATACTGTAGTTTGACGAATTACGGGCAATAATCGCGATTTTTGAGCCATTAAATCCCAGTGTGTTAAAAGGTTTACGTAGTTCAAGTACTTTATTTTTTAACGGCCCGCTTAGTACTTTTACGGCCCCCATTTTGACACCAACATTTTCTGTAGAGGGTTTTTGATTGGTATCAATAATTTTTGTATCTTCAATTTCTGCACGCAGGAACATGGTCGGCTCATAATCTTCTTCTTCCTGGGAAAAGAAGGTGAACTGGTAGTTACCTGTCTGGATAACATCACCATGATGCAGTTTTGATTTTGCAATTCGTGCACCATTTAGCAGGGTACCGTTGGTGCTTCCAAGGTCATCAACAAAAACATTATCACCTACCTGTGTAACGAGAGAGTGGCGACCACTGATTGTCAGGTCATTTAGCTGGATATCATTACCATGTTTACGACCAATACTGATGCTGTCTTTGTCAATATTGTATTCACGGATAACGGCACCGTCTAATGTCAGAATTAATTTTGGCATACGTATTACCTGTTAAAAAAGCCTAGTTAATGGAATCTGTTGATGGAATACTTTGTTCTTCGCTGTCAATATCAAGCTCGTCACGTTCAAGAGAAAATTCTTCCTTGTTTCGCGCCTTAAGAAACGCTTCTTCACCTGTAATTTTTTTTGCTTCGACCATACGTTTCAGCGCGGTATCCATCAGTTGCATACCCTGCATGGCTCCACCCTGGATAATATTTTCAATTTGCTCTGTTTTGCCTTCACGAATAACATTCGATATAGCGGCGTTGTTTATCATTATTTCAATGGCTGCCAGTCGGCCACGATTATCGGCAGTACGAACAAGTTGCTGGGAGATAACCCCGCAAAGTGATGTAGACAGCATGGTACGAACATAAGGTTCTTCACCGGGTGGAAAGGCGTTAATAATTCGTTCAATCGAACTTGCTGCACTCGATGTATGCAGGGTGGCCAGTACCAGGATACCCATTTCTGCAGCGGTTAAGGCCAGATGAATGGTTTCAAGGTCACGCATTTCACCTACCAGTATCACATCGGGATCTTCACGTAATGCCGAATGCAGTGCAGAGGCAAAGTCGCGGGTATGACTGCCCACTTCACGCTGGCTAACCAGACATTTTTTATTTGAATGCAAAAATTCGACCGGATCTTCGATAGTAAGAATATGGCCTTTACGTTGATTGTTGATAAAATCAATCATTGCTGCAAGGGTTGTCGATTTACCTGAACCGGTTGGCCCGGTCACCAGAATCAGACCTTTGCGCTGGCGGGCAAGATTTTTTAATATCGGTGGCAAGCCGAGTTGTTGTAATGATTTTATATCGCTTGGAATAACCCTGAAGACGATACCTGTACCGTTTAAATGCTCGAAAGCGTTGACACGAAAACGTGACAGGTTGGGAACATCATAGGAAAAGTCGAGTACCTGTTTTTCAAGATATTCTTCTTTTTGTTCTGCTGTCATTATTTCAAATAACAATTCACGGGTTTCAACGGGAGATAACTCGCGGTATTTAACCGTGTGGGTTTCACCATGCAGGCGTAAGCGAGGCGGGTTACCGGCAATAATATGCAGGTCGGAACCATTTTGTTTTACAACAAGTTCAAGGAATGCATCGACACGGTTCATATCAGTATTCTCTTTAACTTATCGCAAGGTTTACCTGCGGAAGCAGGTCAGGGTCGGTTACATAACGCTGGAATAACTTTTTGTCTGTTGCGTGTATATAGGCGTCATCCGGGTCTATTTGTTTTTCTTTTAGTGCTTCAAGCAGGGCCTGATCCATTAACTGCATACCCGCATCACGTCCGGTTTGCAGGATAGCCGGTATCTGGAATACCTTGCGATTAAGAATAAGGTTTGCCATTGCCGGGGTATTAAACATTATTTCGAGGATGGCTTTTCGGTTTCTGCCATCGGCTGAACGTAATAACTTCTGACTAACCACGCCAAGTAAATGCTGTGCAAGAAAACTGGCGGTAAGTGATTTTTGTTCGGTAGGCATGGCATCAATAATCCGGTCGAGTGTTTTAACCGCAGAGGTGGTATGCAGTGTGCCGAGTACAAGGTGGCCGGTTTCTGCTGCGGTCATTGCCATGGATATTGTTTCCGGGTCGCGTAACTCACCCACCAGTATGACATCGGGATCTTCACGCAAAGCTGCGCGTAAACCGTTGGCAAAGGTATCAACGTGTGAACCAACATTCCGCTGTATAACAAGCGACTTGTCGCTCTGGTGTACATATTCGATTGGGTCTTCAAGGGTAATGATGTTGAGT
>JALTLP010000365.1 GCA_027001895.1 Chromatiales bacterium
GCATAAGGGTTGTGAAGATGCCGGTATTGTGTCCATTGCGCATAATATGGACAGTGACACCACCCAGGACGAACTGATTAACCTCATTGACCGCTTAAACACTAACCCGGATGTCCACGGTATTTTGGTGCAAATGCCGCTTCCAGAACAAATCGACCCGGAAACCATTATTGAACGCATTTCACCGCTAAAAGATGTGGACGGATTCCATCCTTATAATATAGGCCGGCTGGCAATTCGTATGCCTGTTTTACGTTCGTGCACACCTTACGGGGTAATGAAATTACTCGAATCCACCGGCCAGCCCATTCGGGGCCAACATGCCGTGGTGGTCGGCGCATCTAACCATGTTGGTCGCCCTATGATGCTGGAGCTGACCCTTGCCGGTTGCACTGTAAGCATTTGCCACCGTTTTACCCAAAACCTTGAAGAAATGGTAAAGCAGGCCGATATATTAGTGGTGGCCGTGGGCAAGCCCGGCATTGTTGATGGTCGCTGGATAAAAAAAGGCGCTGTGGTGATTGATGTTGGCATCAACCGCGAAGAAACCGGTAAGCTGATTGGCGATGTAGATTTTGAAACGGCCAAACAAAATGCCGGCTGGATTACCCCGGTCCCCGGTGGTGTTGGGCCTATGACGGTGGCGATGTTACTGCAAAATACACTGGAAGCGGCAGAAAAAGAAAGCTAAGGAATCTTTTTTGGTTTTTTAAGATCCCTCACTTTCAATTCGGGATGACAAATATAAAAAGTTTCGCCAAACCGATTATTCTCTTGTACAGGAATACCGCAACTACTGCGGCGTAATATACTTCCCTACCTTCGCCGGTAAATTGCCAACACACAGCTTGTACATTTTTGGCTCAATCGGGTTATCACCCATTGATACTTCATAGAGTTCATCTTCATCCAGAATAAACTCAAACGATTTGCCTTTATACTTGCCTTCGCATCGTTCTAATATGCGATCCCCTGAAGCATCAAAGGTACGGAAACCATGTAGCTTGCCGTTGTACTGGTGAAAAGTGATTAATGTTTGAACCGGCGCGTTATGATAATCCGGTAAATAGGCTGCCACAAAGTCTCGCTGAATCTGTCCTTTGTCATCATGCACATACACTTCGATAGTGTGCATTACCTCCGGGTTTGCTTTTTCCCATTGCACCTTACTTAAAAGCTTGCCGGTTTTTTCTGAAATAAAATTTTCTTCAATATAAAATTCTTTATTTCCGGCATAGCCCCCGATAGATTTTTTTATATTATGCTTATGCTTTTTAATAAGTTTGTGATGTAATTTAAGCACATCGTTTGCAAACTTATTCCACTTTCGTATGTGAACATTATCTTCTTTCATCCGGTTATCTTCAGCTGCAAGTGTAGAGCCAATAAACCCGCCAATAAGAACCAGACCCAGCATAACTTTCAAATAGCGCATAATACCCCCTGTTAAATACGTTTTATTACAGACTCCTTTATATATCGGTAGTTCCACCTTTTTATTTAATATTGCGATTTGCAACCAGGGAATTTATTCCCGCCGCCAGCTTGTTTGCCCGGCATTATCTTCCAGAATAACACCCTGCTCTTTTAGCTCATCCCTGATTCTGTCACTTTCGGCCCAGTCTTTGTTGGCACGCGCCTCGTTACGTTTTTGGATAAGCGCTTCGATTTCAGCATCGCTCAGTCCACCTTCACCACTACCGGCTTTTAAAAAGCTATCCGGGCTTTGTTGCAATAGCCCCAGTTGTGCCGCCAGAAACTTTAACTCGGCCGCCGCTTCGGTTGCCTTTTGAACGTCTGTCTGACGATGTTTATTGATTTCTTTAGCCAGTTCAAATAAATGGGTTAAGGCTTCGGGGGTATTAAAGTCGTCATCCATGGCCTTGTAGAATTTATCAACCGATACACTGCCATGGTTTGCCGCTTCTACGTCTTCCATACCTTTCAGCGCAGTATATAAAGTGGTTAAGGCTGCCCTGGCATTATTTAAGTTGGTTTCAGAATAATTCAACGGGCTGCGATAATGGCTGGTTAATATAAAATAACGAATAACTTCTGGTGCAAACGTTTTAATCACTTCGCGGATAGTAAAAAAGTTACCCAGCGATTTGGACATTTTTTCTTCATCCACCCGCACAAAACCATTATGCAGCCAGACATTAACAAATTTCTCGCCGGTGGCACCCTCGCTCTGGGCTATTTCATTTTCGTGATGGGGAAACTGCAAGTCCATCCCGCCACCGTGGATATCAAAATGGTTACCCAGGCAATGTGTCGACATGGCCGAGCATTCAATATGCCAACCCGGTCGCCCCTTGCCCCAGGGCGATGGCCAGCTGGGCTCATCGGGCTTGGCGGCTTTCCACAAAACGAAATCCAGCGGATCTCGCTTGGCTTCGTCGACTTCTACACGCTCACCGGCTCGTAAATCTTCCAGCTTTTTGCCGGATAACTGGCCGTAATCTTTAAAATGATTTATCGAATAATACACATCGCCATTATCCGCCGCGTAAGCCTTGCCGTTTTTAATCAGTGCCTCAATCATTTCGATAATTTGCTGCATATGGGCGGTGGCACAGGGTTCCTGGTTTGGTGGCAAAACACCCAGGGCAGCAGCATCCTCATGCATGGCCTCGATAAAACGGCCGGTTAGCTGACTAAAATCCTCGCCATTTTCGTTGGCACGTTGAATAATCTTGTCGTCAATATCGGTGACATTGCGGATATAGGTTACCTTCTCAGCTCCATAAAGCTTGCATAAGTAGCGGTAAATCACGTCGAAAACAACCAGCACCCGTGCATGGCCAATATGGCAGAAATCGTATACCGTCATGCCACAGACGTACATTCTTACATTCTGTGGATCGATGGGGTTAAAGACTTCTTTTTGCTTTGTAAGGCTGTTGTAAACGACTAACATTGTTGATATTTCTCTTTAAATTAGCTTGTGTATAAATACGCCTAGTTTACCTGTGAGCGGCGTATTAATGTAGTTATTCTTGCCAAATTCTGGCCATGTAGAAAATAATATTTTTGTAAAAGAAACTAATACCAGCCCTTTTACTCTAACCCAAAACCTTAGTATGATCGCCGCCATTGTAATAAATAGCCCAGCCGGCAATAAAGCCGGACAACACTAAATGGATGACATGATGAAAAAACTTGTTTTAACTCTCGCCCTCTTTGCAAGCCTGATAAGCACCAGCTTTGCAGCAAACCCACAGGTTGTCATTACCACTAACCTTGGCAATATCACTGTCGAACTCGACGCCGAGAAAGCCCCAAAAACGGTAGGTAACTTTTTACAATATGTTCAGTCCGGTTTTTATAATGGTACAATTTTCCACCGGGTTATCAGCAATTTTATGATTCAGGGTGGTGGCTTTACCCCGGACTTTCAGAAGAAACAAACCAACCCACCAATTATGAACGAAGCGAATAATGGTTTAAAAAACCTTAAAGGCACCATAGCCATGGCACGAACCAATGACCCGCATTCCGCAACTGCACAGTTTTTTATTAATGTAAAAGACAATGACTTTCTGGATTATCGCTCGCCCACACCACGTGGTTGGGGTTATGCCGTGTTTGGTAAAGTGGTTAAAGGCATGGATACCGTCGAAAAAATTCGTGTTGCGCAAACAGGACGAAAAGGCCCGTTCAGGCAGGACGTTCCACAAACGGATATTGTGATAGAAAAAATTGAACTTGTTGGTGGCACAAAATCACCAGCTGCCCCCGGTAAGTAAACAAACTAAATTCTTAACCTTTAAGGAAACACTCATGATCGTTATGACAACCAGCTTCGGTGATATCAAAATCGAACTTAACCACGACAAAGCACCCGAAACAGCGGCTAACTTTGAACAATATGTTAAAGACGGCTTTTACGATGGTACTATATTCCATCGCGTCATCGATAACTTTATGGTACAGGGCGGCGGCATGGAGCCAGGCATGAAAGAAAAAACCACCCGTGCTCCGATTAAAAATGAAGCTGATAACGGCCTGAGCAATGCAGTCGGGACTATTGCCATGGCGCGCACCATGGACCCAAACTCTGCAACCGCGCAGTTCTTTATTAATGTTGCCGATAACAAATTCCTTGATCACCGCTCACCCACACCGGATGGTTGGGGTTACTGCGTGTTCGGCGAAGTTAAAGAAGGTATGGACGTAGTAGAAAAGATTAAAAATGTTTCTACAACCAACCAGGGCATGCATCAGGACGTACCGGCAGAAGATGTTGTTATCGAAAAAGTCATCATAGAAGAGTAGCCCGGTTTTTAAATTAGCATGACAACTCTTTTTATTGCTGACTTGCACTTAAGTGAGCAGCGCCCGGATATAACAGAACTGTTTATTACTTTTTTAAACAATGAAGCACGGCATGCCCGTGCTTTATACATTCTGGGAGACCTGTTTGAAGCCTGGCTAGGCGACGACTGTATTCTACCAGCGTACCAACCGATTATTTCAAACCTGAAAGCACTTACTGATAACAACATACCGGTTTTTTTTATTCATGGTAACCGCGACTTTTTAATTGGCAAACAATTTTGCGAATTAACAGGCTGCACCTTGTTAGATGAGTCAACTGTTATCACTATAGATAATCAGCCATACCTTATAATGCATGGCGATACCTTATGCACCGACGATGTTAAATACCAGCAGTTTCGCGCCATGGTACGCAACCCCGAATGGCAGCATCAGTTACTTGCCAAAACGCCTGCCGAACGTATTGCACTGGCTAAAGAATACCGTGAGATAAGCCAGAGCGAAACAGCAGAAAAAGCCGATGACATTATGGATGTAAACCAGTTGGAAGTTGAAAAAGCCATGCGCGATGCGGGAGTCGTTACTTTAATACATGGACATACTCACAGGCCAGATATTCACACATTTAATCTGGATGGTAAAACGGCACAGCGTATTGTACTGGGTGACTGGTATCAACAAGGCAGCGTTTTAAGGTTGAATAACGGTGAGTTTAGTCTGGAAGGTTTAAGTATATAATTATTGGCAGTTTGTGGCTTTTAATAAAACTAGAATCTTTATATTAAACTGTTTCGCCTCGTGTTTTTTTTATTGCGAAATCACAAAGTGACAGAGGCAGTCTTGTTGTAAATCAGAAAACAGATTGCTTCGTCGTTTCACTCCTCGCAACGACAAAAAGGGTCATTGCGAGATCACGAAGTGAGCGTGGCAATCTTATTTTTTTGTTAAAAGCATTTCGCCTAGTGCTACGTGCTGATGGTTATATGCGGGCTTTCGCGCCCGCCGGCGATACACTTTTTTCTTGTCATTGTGGAGAGAGTAACCGACATGGCAACCTTGTTTTATATTTTAAAACCATTTCGCCCGCTGCTGCGCAGCTGAGGCGAGCGTACTTTCTTGTGGCAACAAGAAAGTAGCCAATGGTCAGGCCAAACCGCGCATCCCTGCGCTGGCCTGACATTCGTGCATCCATGCACATCAAATGCATCCCAAATCGCAAAACGTTCATCGGCCATGGGTTAATGCTCAGGACATTTTGCGACAGGCCGTCCGTGGCCTGATCGCAAAAGCTCGTGCGTCCTGCACTCGCTCTTCGGTATCACTTGCGCTTAAAACCCAGCCCGATGAACAGCGATTAAGGGGGGAATAGCCTACGCATAAATTGAGTTGGTAAATTATCGTGGTTTAATTCGTTGTTATGTAAGAGGGGTTTTCTTAACCCCCTTAGCCGTAGCCGAGTACCGCAGTAAAAAAAGGAAATAAGGCCATTGGTGTCGAGCCAGACTGGGCGAGCTGAAGCAAAGCGGAAGCGATGAACAGTTTGCGAGTTGCCGTATAGGATATACAAATACTGCGTAGCACAGGGATGTGCGGGAGCAGTGCAAGTGGCCGCCTTTTTTTATGAGGACACGCAGGGTATGTGAGTAAAACGAGCACAAGGCTTGGGGTGCGCTTCTTTTTTGTTCCTTTTTCTTGCGCAAACAAGAAAAAGGGACTCGCAGCTCGCGCAGCGAGTTGTGAAACAAATATATATTTAAATGAGTACCGGAAAAACACCTTAAAAATAAAATATCAAAATAAGAGTGCAAAGCCACATCATACGTAACAACTACTACTCACTAAACTTAACTTTACCTTCTCTTAACTCCTGAACAGTATAGTGTTTATAGCCTTCAGGTAATTCAAACAACTTTTTATCGGCTTTATAATTTGCATCAAAATCAACAAGCGTACGTGCATATTCACGACTACCCGTCATTTGTACAGGGAAGCCAAATTTTAATGGTCGTGTTGGTGCAAATGTATCTTTTGCAAGATCGCAGGCATTTTGCATATCGGCCGGAAGATTCGACAAGGTTTTTTTACTATCCGAAGCCATTAATAATGTGAACTCCGTTAAAGCAGTAACCGCTGCGGGTAATAAGCCTTTAACGGCAACAACATCACTACATACTTCGCCATTGGCTAACAACTGGTAGTGATGTGGTTTTTTACCATCAATTTCAGGCGCATTTTCCATTACGCCCAGATCATTTTCTGTCAGTTCTAATTTAATAGGCGATTCAATTTTTACATCTTTTGGATGAACTGACATAACGGTTTGTTCTTCGGCAACAATACTTTGTACTACAGATTTTTTACGATCAAACAGAATAAAATCTTCTGCACCCTCACCATCATCAAAACGCACATACTCAGGGGTAATAATGATTCGTGTTGGATAGGGCTCAACAAATTTTTCCTGCTCCATAAACATTATCTTATAGGCATAATTCCGTGGCTCATCACTGCAACCTGTCACCAATACTGTTAAAACTAAAAAAACTAAACCGGGTATTACTTTTTTCATACTACTTTTAAATCCTGCTTATAAATTACTTTCTATGAAATCAAGTTCCTGCCGGGTAAACCCAGCCTGCAACCTTGCCTGCTTATCAAGTGGTTTTTTAATTCCACCTTTCAGGTATTGTTTTAATAATGACTGAAAACTTGTGTCATGATCAAGCCCTCGTTGTTCACAACAATAACGAAACCAGCGTGAACCAATTTCAACATGACCAATTTCATCACGTTGAATAATAGTCAGTATTTCATTGGCACGGGTATCTTTTACACTTTTAAACTTTTTCATGATACCCGGTGTCACATCCAGACCACGTGCTTCTAATACCCTGGGCACCAGCGCCATTCTAACCATAACATCATGGTCTGTCTCAACCGCCATATCCCAAAGGCCATTATGCGCACTAAAGTCACCGTATGTAAAACCCAATTCGTTCAGGTATTCATTTAACAGGCTAAAATGATAAGCTTCTTCTTTTGCTACTTTCAGCCAGTCCAGGTAATACTGGTTGGGCATATCACGGAACCGATAAACTGCATCCCATGCCAGATTAATAGCATTAAATTCTATATGGCAAATGGAATGTAATAAACTGGCTCGACCTTCCAGTGAACCGATGCTTCTGCGGGTTAAATCTCGTGGTAATACCAACTCTGGCTTATCCGGCCGCCCAGGTATTTGCAACCGTTGAACTGATACATTACTGCGACTTGCATTGATATCCTGTTTATCGCTAAAAACCTCAAACGCCTGATAAGTTTGGCTTACTTTGTGTTCCGGCGTATTGGTAGTAAGTATTTCCCAGGCAATTTCGATTAAATCCGACTTCATTGGTTCATTTTACCAAATCATACACAAAAGCACACTTTTGTTGGGACTATCAGGCTTACGACTTAAGCTCCAGGTTAGCAATTGCCGCTTCTATGAACCAAAACTGTGCAGTTAGTTATCAGACTATTGTGATATTGATAATGTTTATAACATTTTCGTATAAAAACTAGATAAATGGGCTATTAAAGCTACTATATATAGAGCATATACACAGGGACAGGATTCAAATGGCAAAAACAGAACAGGATCCAAAAGCGAATCCAAACCAACTCAGTGCACAATCGGCTTACAAAGCACTTGAAATGGTTTTGTATAACCTGTCCAGTCACATTAACGACTCCGTTAATTCTATCGAAAAAGAAACTCAAAGTGCTGACAACATTACCAGAATAAAGGTAAGCCAGCTTAAAGAATCGCTTAACCAGCTGGAACTGTTTATTTCTGATAGCCTGCTAAAAAAATCCGTACAGAAAGATGCCAATAACTTTGACACCAGTAACATCGAACGAATAAAAGTAGACAAGGTACTCCGTACTCTGGCTCGTACCTCTTCCAGTGAAAATATCCAGCAATTTTTTAATTATTGTGTTCAGAACCTTGCTGATTTTTACGGTTCAAAATATGCATTTATTGGTTTATTAAAGGAAAACAGGAAACAGGTGCGTACCTTATCGGTTTGGGCTGAAGATCACATCGTTGATAATTTCGAGTACGATCTTGAGGGCACGCCTTGTGCAGAGATTATAAACATGGATAAAGAGCTGATACCTGAAAATGCATCCAGCCTTTATGCCGAGGATGAAATGCTGGTAAACATGGGAATCGACAGTTACTATGGTTCGCCTTTAATCAGTGATGAAGAGGGCGTTATCGGCCTGGTATCCGTTATGGACGTAAAACCAATGGTACTTAATGAATGGAGCGCACCCACACTCGGCGTTTTTTCGTCCCGGATTACAGTTGAAATACAACGCAACCAGATTATGACTGACCTGAAACTGTTAAACGAAACACTTGAAGAACGTATAGAAAACCGTACCGCCGATCTGAAAAATGCCAATGATGAACTTTCTGCGTTCAGCTACAGTGTTTCCCATGATCTTCGTGCCCCGGTAAGAACCATTAAATCATTTACCGATATTATGAAAGAAGACTACGCCAACGAACTCAGCGATGGTGCCACTGAGCTGCTAAACCGTATTGAAAGTGCAGGTAAGCGCATGGACGATATTATTGAAGGGCTATTAAAGCTGGCAAATATAACACGTAACAAAATAACCAGGCAGAAAATAAATCTAAGCCAGCTTATTACAGAAGAAATAGACTTGGCAATAAAAACTGGCGACCCACAACGCATATTGGAAACCAATATAACGCCCGACATCCACATCTGGGCTGACATTAATCTTGTAAAAATCGCAATCCAGAACCTGATATCTAATGCATACAAATACACTGCCAACAAGGATTCTACGGAAATACATTTTGGTATTTCAAAAAGTATAAAGAGCGATGACCCCGTCTACTATATAAAAGATAACGGTGCTGGCTTTGATATGAGTTACTATAAAAATATATTTAAACCTTTTTCAAGATTGCATAGCGACAGAGAATTTAGCGGCCTCGGTATTGGTCTTGCTACAACTAAAAAAATATTTGAGCGACATAAAGGTGATATCTGGGCTGAATCCAGCAAAGATGATGGTGCAATTTTTTACTTTACATTTGGAGAATACAAACCAATAAATTAATACAAATTATTCCAGTTCTTCCCAACGTTGGTATGCCAGCCCTAATTCTTTTTCTATTTCCCTAAGCCTGTCCATCGTTTTATTAATAGCCGCCTTATCTTGCTGATAAAAATCGGGGTCGGTTGTTTCGGCCACCAACTTGCTTTGTTCTGATTCGAGCTTCTCAATTTTTTCCGGTAACATATCAAGCTCACGCTGATCTTTATAAGAC
>JALTLP010000366.1 GCA_027001895.1 Chromatiales bacterium
AACTTTCGTAATTTCACAAAGCTTTTGCGTGTTCTCAGAAGCTCGAGTACAAGGCGGACAAAAAAATCTAAAAACGGAGTTTACATACAGTAAATGAGTATTTTAGATTTTTTGTTCAACGCCGTAATCGAGTTTCTGAGGACTCGTATTTATGAACCCATTTGGGCAGCAACTTCCTCCGCAAAATTCTCAACCTTCTTTTCAATCCCTTCACCCACTTCCATACGCACAAAGCGATGAATGGTTGCGCCTTTTGATTTTAAAAGCTGCTCAATTGTTTGGTCAGGATCTTTAACAAAAGGCTGTCCCATTAATGTAATTTCCTTGAGGAATTTTTTAATTCGGCCTTCAACCATTTTTTCAATAATGTTTTCCGGCTTGCCGCTTTCCGCTGCCTGGGCTGCAAAAATTTCACGTTCTTTATCCAGTGTTGCCGGGTCAACATCCGCTTCAGAAATACAAGCCGGGCGGCTTGCAGCGATATGCATGGCAATGTCTTTACCAAGCTCATCGTCACCGTTTTCAATATCAACCACAACAGCTATACGAACACCGTGCTTGTAAGTAGAAATGTCACCTTTTGCATCAAAGCGTTCAAAACGACGTACTGTCATGTTTTCACCAATTTTAGTGATCAATTCTTTACGTGTTTCATCAATGCTGCTGCCACCATCTGTGACAGGCATTGTACTTAATGCTTCAACATTTTCCGGGTTATCGGCAAGAACACGTGCTGCCACATTATCTACAAACTCAATAAATGCCGCTTCTTTTGCAACAAAGTCTGTTTCACAGTTAACTTCTGCTATTGCAACTGACTTTTTGTCATCTGTTGTTTTAATTGCAATCAAACCTTCTGCTGCAACCCGGCCTGCTTTTTTGTCAGCTTTTGCTGCACCTGATTTACGCATTAATTCAATTGCTGCATCGATATCACCGTCTGTTTCTACCAGTGCTTTCTTACATTCCATCATGCCCGCACCTGAGCGTTCACGTAATTCTTTAACCATTGCCGCTGTAATTGCCATGTTTATATCCTCTTAAAAATCTTTTAACCTGTTTTATGCTTTACGCATAAATAAAATACTCTAGCCTGCATATACAGAAAAAGGGGGCATCTGCCCCCTTAATCTTTTCAGGATAAAATTATTCTGACGCTGCTTCTGACTCAGATGAATCAGCTTTGTCTTCAGTTTTATCTTCTGCTTTTTTTACAACTTTTTTCTTTGCCACGGTTTTCTTCTTGGCTGTTTTCTTTTTGGCAACTTTCTTAACTTCGCCATCTTCTTCAGCAGAACCGCCAGCATTTTTAACCATTGATTCCTGACCTAACAGAATCGCACGGGCAACACCTTGTGCGTATAAGGTAATCGCACGAATTGCATCATCGTTACCAGGAATAACATAGTCTATGTTGTCCGGTGAGTTGTTTGTGTCAACAACACCAATAACCGGAATACCAAGCTTGTTAGCTTCGGCAATAGCAATTTTTTCATGGCCGACATCAATAACAAACAATGCATCGGGTAAGCCGTTCATGTTCTTGATACCACCAAGGCTGCGATCCAGCTTGGTCATTTCACGGGTCATGGTCAGCGCTTCTTTCTTGCTGAACTGGTTTAACTTGCCTTCGGCTTCCATTGATTCAAGATCTTTTAGACGCTTGATGGATTGCTTAACCGTTTTAAAGTTGGTCAACATACCACCTAACCAGCGATGATCGACATAAGGCATTCCGCAACGACTCGCTTCTTCACGAACAATTTTTTGTGCCGCACGCTTGGTGCCCACAAACATGACCTTGCCGCGATTGGCAACCAACCTGGAAATAAAGTTCATTGCTTCATCATACAACGGCAATGATTTTTCCAGATTTATAATATGGATTTTATTACGTTCACCGAAGATAAATGGGGCCATTTTGGGGTTCCAGAAGCGTGTTTGATGACCAAAATGGACACCCGCTTCCAGCATTTGACGCATAGAAACATCAGACATTAGTACTCTCCTAACTGGGTTTAGTCTTCCGTATCACCCACTCCCTCAACCAGGTTATTGGCACCCGAGACAGTGTATTGGCAATACGTGTAAATTTACTCGCAATGAGCATTCGTTTTGCTTAAAAAGCACGCGCTTTATACCATAATTAGCTAAAGACAACAACGAGCAACTGGTATATTATTGATTTTTCTACAAATTGAGCTCATTTCAACCCTACTATTACTGCGGATTTAAACAAAAACACTATGGCTGTTACGATAAAAACCCCTGAAGAAATTGAAAAAATGCGAGTTGCTGGCAAATTGGCCGCACAAGTCCTTGAATTTATTGAACCTTATGTAAAGCCGGGGGTAACCACCAATGAACTCGACAAACTCTGCCACGACTATATCGTCGAAGAACAGAAAGCCATTCCTGCCCCGTTGAATTACCACGGTTTTCCCAAGTCTATCTGTACCTCGGTTAACCATGTTATCTGCCACGGCATCCCCAACGAGAAAAAGCTTAAAAAGGGTGACATGGTAAATATTGATATTACCGTTATCAAGGACAACTACCATGGCGATACCAGTAAAATGTTCTTTGTCGGTGAACCGAGCATTATCGGCAAACGGCTGGCCCGGGTGGCGTACGAGTGTATGCGTTTAGGTATTGACCTGGTAAAACCCGGGATTCATCTTGGTGATATTGGCCATGTCATCCAGACCCATGCAGAAGCTAACAACTACTCGGTTGTGCGCGAATACTGCGGTCATGGCATTGGCAAACAATTTCACGAAGATCCGCAGGTACTGCACTATGGTAAGCCCGGCACCGGTATCACGATTGAAGCCGGAATGATATTTACCATTGAACCCATGGTTAATGTTGGCAAACGTAATGTTAAATTATTAAAAGACGGCTGGACGGTGGTATCAAAAGACCATTCACTTTCAGCGCAGTGGGAACACACCATCCTGGTTACACCAACCGGCCACGAAGTGTTAACCAAACGTGAAGAAGAGGAAGCATATTAAATGCAGGCAGTCCAAATCGACAAAGATTTGTTTGATGAAGAAAAACTACAACAAGCATTAATATCCAGCCCCTCGCCTATTTCTGTTTTTAAAGAGCAACGTAAACATTACCTTGATATTTTAACCGAGCGTTTCAATTCAGGCCGTGCAGCGACCGAACTGGTTTACCTGCATGCAGCCCTGACAGACAAACTACTGATGCATGCCTGGCGGTTGTATTTTAACGAAACGGATAACAACAACCTGTCACTGGTTGCGGTGGGCGGTTATGGCCGGGGCGAACTTCACCCCGCTTCCGATATTGATTTGCTTATTCTGTTAAAAAAACCGGGCAAACAGGTTAACGAAGCTATCAGCCAGTTTATCACTTTCTTATGGGACATTGGCCTTGAAGTTGGCCACAGTGTCCGCACGGTCAAGGAGTGCGTTAACGAAGCAAAGAATGATATTACTGTTGCGACCAATATCCAGGAGTCACGTCTGTTAACCGGCTCTGAAAAATTATTTACTGAACAAAAAACAAAATGCTCACCCAGAAAAATCTGGCCAAGTGATCTTTTTTTTGAAGCCAAGCGTAACGAACAGATTCGCCGCCATGAACGTTTTAATGAATCTGCCTACAACCTGGAACCTAACATAAAAGAAGGTCCAGGTGGGCTGCGTGATATACAAATGATAGGCTGGGTTGCCAAACGACACTTTGGTGCAGATACTTTAAAACAACTTATCGAGCATAATTTTTTAACCGAAGAGGAATACAACGAACTTAATGAAGGCCAGGCTTTTTTATGGCGGGTTCGCTATGGCCTGCACCTGATTAATAATCGTCGTGAAGATCGCCTGTTGTTTGACTACCAGCGAAAACTGGCAAAACAATTTGGCTTTAAAGATACCAAGCATTCTCTTGCAGTGGAACTGTTTATGAAACAGTACTACCGCACTGTAATGAACCTGAGCCGTCTTAATGAAATGTTACTGCAATTGTTTGAAGAAGAAATCCTGTTAAGCAAACAAAAAAGCAGGCCAGTAAAAATTAATAATCGCTTTCAGACCAACAAAGGTTACATCGAGGTTGTCAACGACTCGATATTTAAGTCCTATCCGTTTGCATTACTCGAAGTCTTTCTTTTGCTTGCACAACAACCCGAGCTTAAAGGTGTTCGAGCAAATACTATCCGGCTTATTCGCTCTCATCGTTACCTGATTAATACCCGTTTCAGAGAAGATATTCGTTGTCGAAGTTTATTTATTGAATTTTTCAGACAAACGCATGGTATTACCCACGAATTAAGACGTATGAATCGCTACGGTGTTCTGGCGGCATACATCCCGGTTTTCGAAAAAATAGTTGGTCAGATGCAGCATGACCTGTTTCATATCTACACGGTAGATGAACATACCATTATGCTTATCCGTAACCTGCGGCGATTTACCGTGCCCGAATTCAGCCATGAGTTTCCGCTTTGTAGTGAACTTATTCAGACTGTTCCCAAACAGGAACTTCTTCTGATTACGGGACTGTTTCACGATATAGCAAAAGGACGTGGTGGCGATCATTCTCAACTCGGAGCAATCGATGCTACAGAATTTTGTAAACTGCATGACCTGAGTGACTACGACACCAACCTTGTAGCATGGCTTATCAGAAACCATCTGTTAATGTCGACGACTGCACAAAAGAAAGATATCAGTGATCCTGATGTTGTATACGAATTTGCAACCAAGGTTGGTGACTTAATCCATCTGAAATATTTATACCTGTTAACCGTTGCTGACATACGTGCTACCAGCGACTCGGTATGGAATTCATGGAAAGATTCCCTGCTAAAAAATCTCTACAAAGCAACACGCAATGTATTACGTCAGGGACTTGAAAATCCGATATTAAAAACAGAACTTGTATTCGAAAACAAGCGGCTTGCATTAAGCCAGTTATCTGACAGATATTCCGCAGAGGATGTAAACAGGATCTGGGATAAAATTGATGACGATTATTTTACCCGGCATACGATAAAAGAAATCGTCTGGCAAACCACCACCCTGCTTGATGATAACAGTGAAACAAAAGTTGCTTTCAGACATTCAGCAAAACATGATGTATCTACTCTGTTTGTTTACACCCGTGCTTTCTCAGGATTAACATCAATAATCACTTCGGTACTTGAGTTATTCAAACTTGATATTGTCGATGCACGCATTATAGAAACAACCAGTGGAAATGCTTTTGAAACCTACCATATACAAAACCAGTCAGATACGACAGCGGAAGAAAGTTTTTACAATAAATTACAGGCTGCTATAAAGCAGCATATTGCAGATAAAACAAGGGCAAGTTCTGCCAGCGACACTAACTTTATAAATCGTCGCATCAAGCACTTCCTGTTCTCGGTAACAGTTACATTCGATAATACCTTAAGCCAGGATGTTACTATTATGACAGTTAAGGCACCCGATCAACCCGGTATACTGTCCAGAATCACTCACGCAATCGACAAGCATAATCACAATATCATTTCCGCAAAAATTGCGACCTACGGTGAAATTATTGAAGATATATTTAATATAACGGATAAAGATGGAAGCAAACTTTCAGAGGCAGCACAACTGCAGTTGCAGCAAGAAATAATTTCCAGCTTTAAGCCAGACGACTAAAATGCAAAACCTTCTGCAATATCCTTCTGATAAAGCTTTAATATCAGATCGACATTCATTTTTTCAAGCCCCAGACGTTTAATTAATGACTGGCACTTGTTATCTGCCTTAATTAATTCAGGTTTTGATTTGTAAGCAATAAAAAAATACGCCAGCTCAATAATAACCAGTTGTTTATCAACGTCCGAACTGACACTATCCGGGATATCACTGTTATGATAGCGTTTCAATATATCGATTGTTACCTGAGGTAGTCTCAGTTTTTTAAGCGTCATTTCGGTAATTTCTGCCCGTTTAAGCCCGAAGGTATACATTTCTTCATCTTCCAGAGAAATTCTTTTATCCATTGCCCGGCTGATAACATCACCATACTCATCCGGAAAATTGGCACTTAAAACCAGCCCACCTATTTCAGACATCATCGCCGTGGTTTCAGCTGCATTCACCAGTTTGCGAGATACCTTACCTGCCAGCAACTTTGCCATAACAGAGAGATTCATGGACTTTTCCCAGAGCATTTCCTTGGCCGGGTTGCTGGGTTCAAGAAAAACACGCATGGTACAAATCAGAATGGCCGACTTTACAATATCAAGCCCGAGCAAGTTTACAGCCTGCCTGACACTTGTGGTTTCAACATATGCCCGGTACATCGGTGAATTTGCATATTTCAGAACGATACCAGCCAGCATCGGATCGGTTGCAAGCGCAGCTTCAAGTTTTTTAAAGTCACAATCTTTTGCGTTTATAACATCCAGTGCTTTTCGACCCTGTTCGGATATTGTGGGTAACTTGAGTTTATCTATCGATGCTATAACCAGTGGCTTACGGTTGGTATTGTTCATATAAACCTGCTTTATGCTGCATAAAATATGGCAAAACTATTCCACCTGCACAAACTCCAGACCATTTCCGTCTGGATCTCTACAAAACAGTGCGTTGCGACCCGACTTACTTCGGGTAAAAGGAATGTCCGACCTCTTTAATAGCATAGCCAAGTTTTCGACCGAATCCACTTGCATTGCAATATGCCGATCCCGACCGGCATGCTCCGCCAGGTTCTCCCTGATATGCGTGATTGCTTCCGGAGCAGCGAGTTCCATCAGGTGTATCTGTTGTTCACCCAGGTTATACCACTTGCCGGCAAAGCCCATATCCGGGCGCATAGGATCGGCTTGAAAACCCAGCAAGCCTTCATAAAAGTCGGTTGCTCTGGACAAATCACTGACCAGAATGGTTGAATGTAATAAGCGACTGATATTAACCATTGTCCGCTTCTCCTTCGCCGAACGATACATATAAACCAGCAGCAAGAATTAAACCGCCTCCCAGCCACTCTCTTGGCAACATGGTTTCACCTATTATAAGGTATGCCGAAACTGCACCCACTACGATTTCAAAGAGCAGGATTACTGCCGAACGCTGTACCGGCAAATGTGTCACCCCGTATGCAACCGCCATCGTCATCACAATAACCATGGTTGCGCCAATAGCGAATGAAATTAACAATACACTGGTTTCAATTTTAGCCAGTGGTACCTGTAAAACGGCAATCAATACCAGCGAAAGAAGAATAACACCGTACCAGCCAACCACAGCCTTGGTTACCGCACTCACATTTTGCACCTTTCGCATCACTACGTTTGTAATTGCAAAAGCTATCCCGGATGAAAGTGCCAACCAGTCTGAACGACTCGCCGGCCACGGATAATCCATGTTTTCCTGCCATAGCATGATGATCATTCCGATCAGTGCCACAACCAGTGCCGCCAGATTGTTTAATGTTAAACGTTCCGCCAGGATAAAATAGGCCAGCACAATCGCCCAGACCGGCGACATATAAAAAAGCAGTAATACCCGCACGACTTCGCCATCAATCACGGCAAGAAAAAAAGCAATATTCGTCCAGCCAGCAAACAACGCCAATAAAAACATCAGTTTCGGAGCTGATAGTATTTCCCTTAAACTTCGTTTAAAAGTTGGAATAAAAAATACACTGGTTCCGATATATATCAGAACTGTTGACCACAAACCATCGACACCTAATGACTCCAGCCAGCGCAATGGATACCAGAACACACCCCACAGCGTTGCAGCCAGTAATAAACAGGCAGAAGCAATAAACGTGGTAGCCGGTCTTTCAAACATATTGATAAATTCCCTGTATTTTTTCTATCTTATAAACTTAACACACAATATAATAACCGAAAGCAAAAAAACTGTTAGCTGCAAACAAAAATGAATCCAGACCTTAATTCTTTATATCCTTACCCGTTTGAAAAACTCAATGCCCTGAAACAAGGGGTCAGTCCACCCGCGACACTAGAGCATATTGCACTTTCCATTGGTGAACCCAAACATCCGGCAGCGGATTTTATTTTTAGCGAAATAAAACAGCAACTTTCTAGTCTGGAAAAATACCCACTCACCAAAGGCTTACCCGCCTTGCGAGAGGCTATTACCCATTGGTTAACAGATCGCTTTAAACTTAAAAACAACAACCTCGATCCGGAAAAACATATACTGCCGGTTAATGGAACCCGTGAAGCACTGTTTGCTTTTGCACAGGCAATGATTGACCGTTCATCCGACCCCATCGTTGTTATGCCAAACCCTTTTTATCAGATTTATGAAGGAGCAGCGTTGCTGGCCGGTGCAGAACCTTATTACGTAAACACAACAGCGGAAAATAATTATCTTCCAGACCTGGACGGGATCCCTGCCAATGTACTTGAACGTTGTCAGCTACTTTACCTGTGTAATCCCGGCAACCCAAGCGGAAAGGTTATGTCACTCGCGTATTTAAAACAGGCAATTAAACTCTCGCAAAAGTATGATTTTATTATTGCATCCGATGAATGCTATTCCGAAATCTATTTTGACGAAAACTCACCGCCTCCGGGTTTATTACAGGCAGCAAGCGAACTGGGCATTGATGACTTTAAAAACTGTGTTGTTTTTCACAGCCTGTCAAAACGCTCAAACTTACCGGGTTTGCGTTCCGGTTTTGTCGCCGGTGATGCCAATATTATGGCAGGCTTTCTTAAATACCGCACATACCACGGCTGTGCCCTGCCTTACCACCACCAATATGCCAGCATCAGGGCCTGGCAAGACGAGAGCCATGTTGTTGCCAACCGTGAACAATATTGTAAAAAATTTAACAGTGTGATTGAAATATTGTCGCCAGTGATTGATGTCAGCCTGCCTGATGCTGCATTTTATTTATGGTTAAAAATCCCTGATCAATATGCCCTCGATGATACTGCCTTTGCACGCAAACTTTTCGAACAACAAAATATAACTGTGCTGCCTGGGCAATTTTTATCGCGTGAGACCTCCGCGGGTAACCCCGGCAAGCAACACGTGCGAATTGCCCTGGTTGCACCAGTCGAACAGTGTAACGAAGCGGCCAGACGTATAAAAACTTATTTGCAATCGTTATAAGCAGGATAAAATCGGCTAATAGCCCTGTTTTTGCATTCTAACCATCTATTTCAGGCTAACTGCCAGGCCTGTTATTCGCCTGTAGTGCTTACGTAGCAACAACCCTTCATTTAATTGGCACTCTCCCCCCTTACTCAGGTATAATACGTCATCAATTTTTAAAGCAGCCTCACTGTTTTTACAGGGCAACCCTGTATTTTGAGCAACTGCTGATTTCTGGAGTAAAGAATGAGCGATATCCAAAGCATAATTGAAAGTGCATTTGAAAACCGAGCCGACATCACCCCTCGCACCGCAGACACCATCGTAAAAGAAGCCGTTAACGAAGCAATGAACATGCTCGATAGTGGCGAAGCGCGTGTTGCCGAGCCCGGAAAAGATGGCTGGGTGGTAAACGAGTGGCTGAAAAAAGCCGTATTACTGTCTTTTCGTCTTGAAGACAATGAATTTATGAAAGGTGGTTTTACCAACTATTTTGATAAAG
>JALTLP010000367.1 GCA_027001895.1 Chromatiales bacterium
TGCCGGATTCCAGCAAAGTGTCACTGTCTGGCGCAACTTCGTGCACGGTAATACCCATATCGTTGATCATGGCAACGATATCTTCGATTTGTTCTGGATCGACAATATCATTAGGCAGATGGTCATTGACCTCGGCATAGGTCAGGTAACCCTGCTCTTTACCCTTTGCAATCAATAACTTAAGCTGTGATTGCTGCTGGCTTTCTTTCATGTCGGGCGCTTTACTTACACTCATTCACTGTGCTCACATTATTTCGAGATAAAAGTTCACAATTCTACACTAGATCTGTGATTTTTCTATATAAATACATAAGATAACTATAGACTTTTTATAAAAAAAGTTAGTTGATTTAACGAGCATTTCACATAAATTACGTCATACGTTGGGTTAATTTGCGCAACTCATGCTTTTCTTCGTCATTTAACTTTCCATGGTTCGACTTGGTTAGCAAATGTTCAAGGCGCATTTCACTTGCCTGGGAATAAAGACTTTCCATTATCCCCAGAAATTCAGCCTTTAAACTGGCTTCATCGGCCACCTCTGGCTGCCACTGAGCGAGTTTTACGAGGTGAGGATAACTCTGCGCTTTATCTTCCAATGCTGACCAGCGCTCCAGTATGGCTGCACAATTGATATGGGGATGTTCATGAAGCAATTCAAGTAGTTGACACAAAATATCAATACCCGGCAGCTCTAGCTCGGTCAGTTGATTGGGCATTTTAACCAATTGTGCCAATGTCGGCATATACAAAAGACGCATAATTGCCATTCTTACAGGAGATAGGCCCGTTTTCATGCTATTTCGCTGCACATTAACTGCACTTGCCGAATTTTTAACCGGCATATCCTGGCCATGTTGTGCAGACAAGGTCGCCACCTGGGCGCGACTGGTTGCACCCGGTTTAAGCTGCTGCTGAAAAATAGTATCAATTTCGGCCGCTTCCATGCGTGCCAGTTGTGCAAGCTGCTGTATCATCATCTGCCGGTATACACCGGGTAATAGCTGGCTGATTAATGGCCTGGCCTGCTCCACAAGTTGCGCCCGCCCATCAATACTGTGGGTGTCGATATTGGCGCACAGGTTTTCGAATAAATACTCCGAGAAGGTTTTCGCTTTAGCCAGCTCCGCTTCGAAACCCTCTTTACCGTATATACGGATATAACTATCCGGGTCTTCGCCCTGGGGTAAAAACATAAAACGAATTTGCAGGCCTTCACGAATAACCGGCAAGGCATTGTTTAGTGCCCGCCATGCGGCATCACGGCCGGCACGATCACCGTCGAAACAAAAGTAAATTTCATGGCTCAGGCGGAATAACCGTTGTAAATGATCAGCCGTGGTCGCGGTGCCCAGAGTTGCAACTGCGTAACGCACACCAAACTGTGCCAGTGCCACCACGTCCATATAGCCTTCCACAACCAGCACTTTATCTATTTTGCGCAGTGCTTTGCGCATTTCATACAAGCCATAAAGCTCTTTGCCTTTATGGAACAGCGGGGTTTCAGGCGAATTCAGGTATTTCGGAGAATCGTCTCCCAGCACACGGCCACCAAAAGCAATGGTTCTGCCACGCTGGTCGCGAATCGGAAACATCACCCGGTCACGGAAACGGTCGTAACAACCACCATTATCTTTTTTAATTAACATCCCCAGCTCGGTCAGCTTATTGGCCAGCTCTTTATCCGCAGTGTCACTAAAAGCTTTTAACAGGGTTTCATACCCCGGTGGCGCATAGCCCATACCATACTCGGCAGCAATCTCGCCACTTAAGCCGCGCTGCTTTAAATAAGCCACCGCCTTTTGTGACTGTGGATGCTCGCGCAACTGTTTACGATAAAACTGATCGACCTGCTGCATAAGCTGGTAAAGCGAGTCTGACTGTTTAATTCTCGCAACATGCTCAGTGCCATTAACCTTTTCATGCGGGACTTCCAGCCCCAGATTATGCGCCAGTTCTTCAACCGCCTCGGGAAAACTCAGGTGCTCGTATTCCATTAAAAAACGCAAAGCCGAACCGCTCTCACCACAACCAAAGCAATGATAAAACTGCCTGGTTTCACTTACCGAGAAGGACGGGGTTTTTTCATTATGAAAAGGGCAGCAGGCTTTATAGTTAGTACCCGCTTTTTTTAACGGCACCCGCGCATCAATCACCTCAACGATATTGGTACGCGCGAGGATGTCATCAATAAAATACTGAGGAATTAAACCGGCCATGCGGTTATTTTATGGGTTTTAGGGGGGTGAGGCGAGGATAATAAAACCTTTTTAACCACAACGAGCACGACGGACACAACGAAATCACAAGATTTTTATGGAACAGCTTTATTAGAGTCCAGCATCTATTCTTTGGTTACAAAGATTAACCCTCCTTATAACACTAACTATTAGTCTTTTTCTTTTCGTTGTGTCCGTCGTGCTCGTTGTGGTTAA
>JALTLP010000368.1 GCA_027001895.1 Chromatiales bacterium
TTTCTATGCAGTATTAGCCATTTTATTTTCCACCGGTATTGTGGCTTTAATAAAGCATTACACAAATATTAACTGCCCGTGGGATACAAACCTGTTTAATGGTGAGCATCCCTATTTTAATCTATTTAGTCATAAAATGGATAAGCCTGTTAATGGCCGTTGTTTTCCTGGCGGGCATTCTTCTGGTGGATTTTCTTTGTTACTGTTTTATTTTATGTTTCGTGATATAAATAAGCGTTATGCAAAAATATTGCTTGTTACTGCAGTTTCAGTTGGTTTTGTTTTTGGGCTTGGTCAGTGGGCGCGAGGCGCACACTTTGTATCACATGATATGTGGTCAGCCATGATCTGCTGGCTTGTTTCTTTAACTTTGTATCGTGCTTTTTACAAAGAACGAATTGTCAAACTTGTTACCAGTAAACGGTCCAGGGTAGCGGGTACGGTTAGTTATTCTTTTTCTTAAAGCCGTTAATCATTGCTTTAACAAGATTTTCCCTGTGGTAAAGACTTTCAATCACTACGCCCGCTATATGTATAAAAACAAGTAATAGCGTAAAGTTAGCAAAAAACTCATGTACTTCCTCCAGCAAGTCTTCTGCAAATTCGCCAGACTGACTCAATAGACCTGCCAATGGGCCGGCGTTTTCGGTTCCATAAGCCATAATACCTGTTACTGTTGTAATCAGTATACTAATCAGCAAAATGATTATCATAAGCCCACCTGCCGGATTGTGTCCTATATAACGAGAAGCTTTAAAAGCAAGTGTGTCTTTCATGTATTGTATGGTCTGGCCTATGGGGTAGACAAAATCTTTAAAGCGAGCGTGTTTGCTGCCAATAAAGCCCCAGATAATTCGCGCCAGGATGAGTGCCAGCACAATATAGCCTGCATAGCTGTGTATGGTTATAAGATCATCTTCGGTAAGATAGGCTATAAAAAAGAACAGCACCAGTGACCAGTGGAAGAAACGGACAAAGATATCCCATACTTTTATGCTGTTTGTATTGTTCATGTTTGACTTCACCAGGTTAGTTTATAACAAAAATATAGCAGTGCAGTCTTAAGTAAGTCTTAAAGTCGTTAATTATTACTCTGGTTTATTGAAAGCTATTCCAGTATTTTTGATTTAATATCACTGATCTTTATTTCAATTTTATCTTTTAACTCTTTTTCAAGAGAGACCATTGTTTTCATCAATGTTTCACGAAGAGACTGTTCGAGTTCCATCTGGAATTCGTCGAGTGCAGATATTATCTGGTTCTTCTGGCTAAGGCTGGATAACTCGGGTGTTGCCAGCGAGGTTTCGGTAATTTTAGTAGGTTGTTGTTTCTCTGTGTTGTTGCTTGTATCTTCGACCTGAGTTTCTGTCGGGGGCACGATTGCATCAAGTTCGGGGATGCTTTGTGAATTATCTGTTAACAGTTCCGGCTCTATCACTTCATCGAGTATAGGGACAATCAGTTCTTCTTCGTCCGAGGTGCGTAATTCATTTAATGCGCTTGTGTCGTTTATTGTATTGGTGTTTGCGATAGATATACTTTCGCGGGCTGCATTCAGTTTGCCTTCACTTTGTTCAAGCAGGCCACGAATGGATTCAAGTGTATGCATCAGGTCATCCTGATCTTTTTCAAACGATTTATTGTTTGAAGTATCAACTGATTTTCTGGATGCTTTCTTTTTTGGCATAATCGTTACTTGATATTATGTGTATTAACAATATAACCACGGTCTTTATAAAAAGTATAGTGTTTTCGAGATAATGCACGCTGTTGTTCATCATTGGTGACAATTTCAATGACACGTTTAAAACGGCTGTAGAATTCGGGTATTTCATTATCAAGGTTAATCAGCAGGTCAAAGTTTTTTTCGGGTTCAACATCATGGCCGATTAAAACCGGATGTTCATGCTTTAGCGCATCTTCATGGTTATAAAGTTGATGGGGTATAAAACTTTGTTCCTTAAATGTCCATAGTAATTTATCAAGTTGCTGAGAGTGTTCTTCAGTTTGTGTATTTATAAATGCAGAAGCATTGGTATGACAGGCCTTTTCTGACAACCGGCAGGCAAGCAGATCCCTGATACTAATGTCAGTTGATTCAGATATATAAAAGTCTATGGATGTCATCGATTTATTTCTGGTTTATTAAATATTGGGTTAACAGTGGAACAGGCCGCCCCGTTGCCCCTTTTTTAGCACCGCTATGCCAGGCAACGCCGGCAATATCGATATGTGCCCATTTGTATTTTTTGGTAAAACGGGAAAGAAAACAGGCTGCGGTAATGGTGCCGGCTTCGCGGCCCCCTATATTGGCCATGTCGGCAAAGTTACTTTTAAGTTGTTCCTGGTAGTCTTCCCATAATGGCATTTGCCAGGTGCGATCACCGCTGGTATTTCCGGCCTTTAGTAAGTCC
>JALTLP010000369.1 GCA_027001895.1 Chromatiales bacterium
TAAAGTTGTTTCGCAATGGATAACGCGGCTACTGAATCGTATGATGACGATGCTTGGTTACAGCAAGGCTGAGATACTTGCCATTGAGTATCGACATGACATTATCCGGTTTGTATTTTTAAAAATGCAATACCGGATGAATGCGATAACCAAACGAGCACTGAGTCAGGCCTTAGTAAATGGAAGAGCTATTTAACATTAAATGTTGTCAACCAGAACAGGATTGCGGCGTTCACTATCATGAACACGCAATAACTAAAAATTTTAAAGTCTTTGTTTAGAATAACTGGTATAAAAATACCCAACCATCTTACCTGATAAGAGGGTGTGTAAAAAGCAAACCAAGACATATAATAAAAAGAACAAATGACAGGCTTTTCCAGAAAAGAACCGGGCTACGCTCCATTAATGGTGGCCGGGTTTTATTTAAAAATACTTTATTGGGATGGCGCATGTCATAAATAAACTCGGAAATGACTTCGTAACGTTTATACGGGTCGGGATGAACACATTTTTTAATTGCCCCGTCTATCCAGCCTGGAATGGTACGATCATCATCAAGTACCGACTGATAATTTAAACGCCGCTGCGCAGATTTTGTTTGCGCCCTGGCAACCTGTGCACCATAAGGCAGGCGACCTGATAACATCTGGTAAGCAATTACACCCAGTGAGTACATATCGGAACGTTGTGTTCCCGGTTCGCCAAGAAAATACTCTGGCGCCGTGTATTGCGCTGTGCCCAGTATATGTTGTTGTTCCAATGGCGAGGTCATTTCTCTTAAACCGGCCACACGGGTTGAACCAAAATCAATTATTTTTACTGTGCCTGTTTTGTCCAGCATAATATTGTTTGGCCTTAAATCTTGATGCAACATTTCCTGACGATGAAACGCCCGCAAGCCTTTTGCTATCTGTTCGATAATATCGCGTACTTCATCAATATCCGGTCTGGGGTTGTCTATCATCCACTGACTTAATGTTTTGCCTTCAATATACTCGGTTACGATATACAGGTAATTACGCTTGCGCGTTTGCAGGCAGGGCTTCAGAACATGGGCATTATCAACTCGCCGCGCCACCCATTCTTCCATTAAAAATCGTTCAAGATAGGCAACATCATCACGCATGTCTACCGAAGGCACTTTAAGTACAACCTGCCTGTTTGTTTCTGTATCTGTTGCAAGGTAAAGGTGACTGCGACTACTTGAATGAATATTACGAATTATCTCATAACCATCGAACTTCATTCTTGGTGACAGCTCGGGAGGAAATGGCAAGGTCGTTAACTGCTTGTATAACTCGTCTGCATTTTGCAGTGGCAATTCATCTACCCGAACAATTTGTATTGTCAGGTTATCGTCACTGTTGTTTTCTATTGCTTTATCAATAATAACTTTTGCGGCATCGTTTAAATTGTTTTTATATTTATCAACCGTATCGACAATAAAACGCTCGTTAACAAACTCATAGACACCATCGGTTGCCAGAACAAATACATCGCCCACTTCGACAGGAACTGACTGATAATCGATATCAAGACTATCTTTCATACCCAGCGCACGTTGCAGATAACTTTTTTCTTTCGATGCCCACAGCCGGTGGTCTTCGGTAAGTTGTTCGAGATGTTTATCAATAAGGCGATATACACGACTATCGCCTACGTAAAAAATATGTGCCGTATTGGATTTAAGAACCAGCGTGCTAAAAGTACACACATAACCCTTGTCCTGTTCATAACGGTACTGACTATTACGTGTTTGTGAATAAAGCCATGAGTTGGTTGCAAGCAGCACACGCTGAACCGAAGTGTTTACTGTCCAGGATTCGGAGGTGCTAAAATAGTCTTCTAAAAAGCCGTTAATCGCTGTTTTGCTGGCAACCTGGCTAACCTTGCTGCTACTAATACCATCGGCGAGTGCAATAGCAATGCCCTTGGAACTGAGCAGCGGTTCTTCAGGAATATGAATACCATGAGAATCCTGGTTAATTTCCTTACAGCCCTTGTCGCTGTGCTGCCCAACAGAAATTTTTAATTGCTTTGCCATGTTCTAATAGTAACTCAGCCCTTATAAAAGGGCTGAGTTAATTTAACCTGCAGGTAATTTTTAGTTATTAAATGTTACGATTTGGGCTTGTTCTGACGTGAGTATAATATAACGGCAGGCCAACCAGCACAAAGCCGCCAACCACGTTACCCAGTACTGTTGGTATTTCGTTCCAGATAAAATAATCCGCAACGGTAAAACCACCGCCCATGATCATAGAGAACGGGAATAAAAACATGTTAACAATCGAGTGTTCAAAGCCCATGTAAAAGAACAGCATGATTGGCATCCACATTGCCATCATCTTGCCACTGGCAGAAGTTGAAATCATCGCGCCCACAACCCCCATTGAAACCA
>JALTLP010000370.1 GCA_027001895.1 Chromatiales bacterium
CCTTTTTTGTCGTTGCGAGGCGTGAAACGACGAAGCAATCTGTTTTTTTTATTCAGATTTTGATCTTATTGCATCATGCACATCTATAATCTATTTAATGCAATCCTAACACATGTTTTATTTCGTATTTTAACAAGGCATAGTAATATGCTGGCTTTAAAAATACTGTTAACCTAAAAAAGCTTTATCTGAATCAAGGTAAGCCTGTTCCTCAGCGGTGCTTTCACGCCCCAGGATTTTATTACGATGTGGAAATCGCCCAAACTGTTTCACAATATTATAGTGGTGTTGTGCAAATCTGTAATTATTCTCCAGACCTTCCTGGTTAAATAATATAAGCGACTGTTGCTGGTCTGCCATATTTTCACTGTGCATATAGGGCATATATAAAAAAGCTTTTTGTTCTGCAGTAAGATCAGCATCAAAACCCTGTTCAATTGCTTTCTCTGCAATTTCCCGCGACAAGGCTTCGGTTGCAAAACTTTGAGACTGACCACGAAACATATTTAATGGAAACTGATCAAATATAATCACCAGTGCAAGCGCGCCGAGTGGCTCAGACTGCCAGCTTGTTAATTTTAGATCTTTAGCCTCGTTATAAACAGCAAGAAATTTTTCCTTTAATTTTTCATCATCCTCAACTGTGGACTTAAACCAGATGGATTTATTTTTCTCATCAAACCAGAAATCAATAATATCGTTGTAAGTCATCGTAGCATCCAGTTAAATAGTATATTCAATGTTTAAACCACCGAGACCACAATATCCATTCGGGTTCTTATGCAGGTATTGCTGATGGTAATCTTCTGCGTAATAAAATTGGGGGACTGCAATCACTTCAGTTGTAATACGTGGTAAACCATTGGCCGTTAAAACAATCTGATATTTTTGTTTAGACTTTTCTGCAAGTTGCTTTTGCATATCATTAAAGCAATAAATTCCACTACGGTACTGTGTACCCCTGTCATTACCCTGTCGCATACCCTGAGTTGGATTATGTGATTCCCAAAAAACCTTCAACAGGCTTTCAAATGCAATAGCCTCTGGATCGTAAACCACTAACACCACTTCATTATGCCCGGTCATCCCGGAACAAACTTCCTGATAAGTTGGGTTTGGCGTGCTTCCGGCCGCATACCCCACGGCAGTCGTGTATACCCCGTCGAGTTGCCAGAATTTTCTCTCTGCGCCCCAGAAGCAACCCAGCCCGAACATAGCGCGTTGCATATTTTGCGGGAAAGGTGCAAACAAAGAAGTCCCCAGAACAGCATGCTGCCGGGAGAACTCAGGATCCAGTGACTCAAGACTCTGTTGCCGCCCAGGCAGTGCATGTGCGCTGTCTGGTATTGTTAACTTGCCCATAATACCCCTGTCATTGATAACATCATTAACGCTCGTAAATACTGCATTTTACAATCGCCGAGCCTGTTTAATCGGTAAATAACTACCATTTATCCCGATATTGCTGACATTGCTTTACAAGCTTATAGCGCTCACCTATATATACTATAAAACTATTCTCAGGCGGGAGTAAATGATTATGGAGATTTTAAGAAAAGGCGAATCGGGCTCGATCCCTTTCCGAACCGGGCGTTTTTTTACAGTTGAATCGAAGTGGTTTTTCTCAAGCCGGGAAGGTATCGACCACGGCCCTTTCTCATCAAAACAAGAGGCCGAAATTAGTCTTGGTGTTTTTCTGGAAAATGTTATGGACGTAGAAACCAAACTCAAAGCATAAACTGTCACCATCACTGTCGTCTTTTCCCGCTGCACGAATAAAGTGAGTGTTTAACTGCCATCCCAGGCTGTACTCCAGCTTGTCACAAAAACAAAATAATAACAGTTGTCTGAAATTGTATGTCGTGTACCCTGTAAAAGATTCGATGCTTAACAATCATTGACTTGAGAACTACTGCGCATTATTTAGTCAGTTCTCAGGATAATATCGACATTCAACTTAACTTATACCTTATCATAATAAATGTAAGCTAATATCTATAAAGCTTGGCCCCCTCAATAAACACAAAGCGGAGAATACGGAATGTTTGATATTAACGAAATGAAAAAAAATGTTAGCAACAAGCTTAACAAAGCAGATAAAACAGTACCCCACGAAACACGAGAAGAAGAAATTGCCAAATACAATAGCACGCCTGTTAACACACCAAACAGCACACAACTGGCATCTATCGGCCCGTCAATTCATTTTAAAGGTGAACTAACCGGTGAAGAAGGTTTAATCATTGATGGCAAGGTTGAAGGAACCATAGACCTTAAAGGTAACCAGCTTATCGTTGGTAACAACGGCAAAATAAAAGCCGATGTTTATGCCCAGACAATTATTGTCAACGGCTCGTTAACCGGCGAATTACATGGCAAGGAAAAAGTGCATATCAGTAAAAGCGGTGTTGTAAATGGTAATATCTTTTCACCACGTGTATCACTTGAAGATGGTGCCAAGTTTAAAGGCAGCATTGATATGAGTGAAACTCGACATGAACAGTCTAAAAAGAACCCGTCTGGTGTCCAGGACAGCCAGTTAAAACGTGCATAAGCTTTAAAAATGTTGCCCAAGATACAACCTGCATTATCTGATTATTATTCAGATAATGCAGAACCTCTAAAAACCCGTTTATTTAATACTATCTGGCAAAACTACCAGACAAAACAAACTTCCACCAATAACAATGCATACAGTCCTAAAATACTCGATACGGGCACAGCACAACCGGAAAGTTTTAATTTTTACTCTGAGCATTGCTGTTACCTGACAATTGCGGACTGCATACATGAATTAATTCAACTTGACTGGCCTGAAGAAGATAATCCAAATTCTGTTATTTTAAAAAAAATACAGGATATTTTTCCGGCTACCAGAATCAAGTATGATTTAATTCTTGGCTGGGACAGTTTTAATTACATAAACCCAAAGATACTTCCCCACCTGCATAACCACCTGCTGGATTTTTGCCATAAAGACACAATTATTCACGGCTTTCTGCTGACTTCGGAAAACTACCCGTCAAAACCTGGCAGCTTTAAAATTATCAGTGCCGATAAAATTCAGCACAGTGTTTCTACCCGTCAGGAAAAACAGCATACCCCGCTAACGCCAATAGCGATTAACAGGTATTTTCCCGGTTTTAAATATGCACGTTCAGTGTTAATGCGCAGCGGCTTACAGGAATTTATCTTAACCCGTAAATAAAACCTGTGTGTAAATGGCTTTCAGTCTGGCCGTGCTAAATTCAGACAAGTCGGGTAATTCAAGTTTGTTTTCTTTTTTCAGCTTATCCAGTTCTATAATTTTATCGGCCATTGCACTGGCTTCATCTTTTGAAAATATTTTTCCATGTTCAAGATAAGAGCGGTAACAAAACGGTAGCGGGAATATTTCCGGGTAAGCCAGTCTTGCTGGCACAACAGGGATACAACCGGCTGATACCGCTTCGAGTACTGCTAAACCCTGAAAATCATGCAGTGAGGTTGATAATACAAAGTCAGACGTTGATAGTATCGTTGTATAATCTTCCTGTGATTCTATGTAACCATTGTTAAGTATATCTTCCGAAAACGCCTGTTGTATTTTTAATATTGCTTCCGGTATGTTGCGAAATGACTGGCCAATAAGGTTAAGTTTAAATTTAAAGCTGCGACACCGAAGTTCACAAAGCAGCCTGTAAAGTTGCTGTGGGCCTTTATCGTATTCCCAACGATGGTTCCATAGTAAAACGGGGGTTTCGTTTGACTGTGTCGATGGCTGATTGGATGTATTAAAATCAATGGGCACCGGAATAACTTGCGCCTTTGCTGTAATTTTTTCTATCACGTTAGCCGGTACTTTATCCGGCATTTTTTTCAGGAAACGCGCAAGACCGTCAACAAAGCTTTGTTTATTATAAGTTGTGTTAAAAATAACCCTGTCTGCACACAGAGCATTGTACAAGCTCACCATTTTCGGTTCGGTATGATCATGTTGTTTATCAACCGGGTAGGCAAACTGATTTTCATGAAAATAAACCACCCATGGTAACGTTGCAAGGCCGGGTACCAGCCCCCGCAGTGTTGCGCAGTCCACCATGGATGTCGCCACTATGGTGTCATATTGTGCCTGCAAAACATCAGCCTGTTGTAACGCCCAGGTTAAGGCATTGCTGCGAATCCGCCAGTTAAAATAACGCCCTGGCAGACTCAATTCTGTCCATTGATGTTCTGGAAACATCGTTTTAAGGCAATTACACCAGACCTGGTGGCTTTTTGCACTGTATGCGGATAACAATAAAACTCTCATAACTCCCCGCTGGTTTATTAATCACAATATATTTCAATAACTTATGGTGACTGAAATTAACCTCGATTTGTTCAGCTTCGATTCAGCTCGCTATTAGTAAACTGGCTCCATCGCTGAAAACAACAGCAACCAATAACAGGAGACAGAACATGAACTTTTCAAATAAAACAAACCTGAGCAAAAAAATGATGGCAGCAACTTTAGCCGTGATGGTAACAGCATTACCAGCAGCCCAGGCTAATGATGGTAAATACCCACGCAATAACCCGAACTTTGATGACTTCATGGTTAAAGCCAAAGTTGTGAATGTTACCCCGGTTTATAAATATATTACCATTAATACCCCTGTCGAAAATTGCTATAAAGAGCGTGTCAATTATACAGACTATCACGATGGTGATCGCAGCGGCAGAATGTTACTCGGTGGTTTAATTGGTGGTGTAATTGGTAACAATATTGGCCACGGCAAGTCACGCAAAGCCCGCGCAGTGGTGGGTGCATTGATTGGTTCACAAATTGGCAGCAGCATTGCAGACAAGCACGCCTACAGCGAACAACATGTGGGTTATGAACGTCGCTGTGAAGTACAAAATGTTTCGGAAACCAGAAAAGAAATAGCCGGCTATGATGTAAGCTATCGTTTCCGTGGCCGTATCTTTACCACGCAAATGCCTTATGATCCCGGTCGTCGTATTAAGCTGAACGTGAGTGTGTCACCTGTTATAGACTAGTACAGTCTTATTTACTTTCACCGGGCAGAAGTTTTTCTGCCCGGTTTTTTATCAGACCAGGACCATATTATCGCGGTGAATAACTTCTTCCTCATTAATATAACCCAATATCTCGTTAATTTTATTACTGGGTTGCCCCACCAACTTACGCACTTCATCGGCATTATAATTAACCAGTCCACAGGCAATTTGTTTCCCGGCTAACGAAACACAGGCAACCATTTCGCCCCGGTTAAAGTTACCTTCTACCTGTTTTATTCCAACCGATAATAAACTACTACCCGAATTATTAAGTACCTTTTCAGCACCCTGGTCTATAACAAGTTTACCTTTCATCTGTAAATGCCCTGCCAACCATTGTTTATGCGCCGTATCCGGTTTTTTACTGGTATACAACAAGCTGCCAATATTTTCTGTATTAAAAATACGTTTTAAATTTTCGGCATCCCGCCCACTGGCAATAATCGTATTAGTACCAGAGCGTGCTGCCAGTCTTGCTGCACGTAACTTGGTAAACATACCACCACTGCCCAGCTTGCCACCGGTTGATTCAACCATGTTGTCGAGTTCAGTATTATCAACATTACTTAGTTCTATGATTTTTGCGTCTGAACAATTACGTGGATTTTTATCAAACAAACCATCCTGATCGGTCAGAATTATCATATGGTCTGCCTCAACCAAATTAGCAACTAATGCCGCAAGGGTGTCGTTATCACCAAAACGAATTTCGTCAGTAACGACAGTGTCATTCTCGTTAATAATCGGGATCGCATTCAGCTTTAACAAACTACGAATCGTACTACGGGCGTTAAGATAACGCTGCCGATTGGATAAGTCATCATGGGTTAATAATACCTGTGCAGTATGCATTTTGTAGGCACTAAATTCTGACTCATAAGCCTGCACCAGCCCCATCTGACCGACTGCCGCAGCAGCTTGCAGGTCATGGATTGCCTGTGGTCTTTCGGTTAAACCTAATCGGCTCATACCTTCGGCAACTGCACCGGAAGAAACAAGTACTACCTCAACACCATGTTTCTTAAGTTGTACGATTTGTTCAACCCAGGCTTTTATATTATTCGTATTTAAACCGGCACCATCGTTAGTTAATAATGCACTACCAATTTTAATCACCCAACGTCTGGATAACTTTAATTGTTCACGATATTTTGACTGGATGTTGGCCATTTGAATTATTCTACATTATATTTCTATCTATTATATTAGCCCGTATTGAGTTGCTAAAAGATTTGCAAAATCATTCAAACTCTTTGTTTACTCACTTTCTTTGCTGCCGTCTGAATTACTCAAGGCTAACTGCTCTTCCACATGTTGCATAATATCAAAACATAAAGCCTGTGTGCCCTGCTTATTAATTGCTGATATCTGATAAACAGGCCCACTCCAGTTTAGTCGTTTAATAATATCATCACAATGCGCCTGTCGTTCATCTTCGGGGATCAGATCTACTTTGTTTAATACCAGCCAGCGCGTATAGTTGCTGAGATCCTGGCCATATTTATCCAGCTCATTTTCTATCACTCGTACACTTTCTACCGGATCCACTTCGTGATCAAATGGCGCAACATCAACAAGATGCAACAACAAACGGGTACGCGAAATATGTTTTAAAAAAGTAATCCCAAGGCCGGCACCTTCAGCCGCACCTTCAATAATACCCGGGATATCCGCCACCACAAAGCTACGGTGCGCTTCCACACTCACTACTCCCAGGTTTGGATAAAGTGTAGTAAACGGGTAATCCGCCACTTTAGGTTTTGCCGCTGAAACTGCACGAATAAAAGTGGACTTACCGGCATTAGGTAAACCCAGCAAACCGACATCGGCCAGCACTTTTAATTCCAGTCGCAGATTTCGTTCTTCGCCCTTTGTACCAGTTGTAAACTGTCTGGGGGCGCGGTTGGTACTGCTTTTATAATGCACGTTACCAATACCATGTTCACCGCCTTTGGCAACAACAATGCACTGTCCATCTTCAACCACATCACCAATAAGTTCGTTGGTATCATCATCATAAATTTGTGTGCCCAAAGGTATCTTGATAACAAGGTCTTCACCACCACGACCGGTCATTCGACGCCGCGCACCTTGCCTGCCATTTTCAGCTTTATAAAAACGATCATAACGAAAATCTGCCAGCGTATTCTGGTTAACATCACCCCGCATAATAATGCTGCCGCCGTCACCCCCGTCACCCCCATCGGGGCCACCAAACTCGATATATTTTTCACGACGAAATGTCGCAATACCGCTGCCACCTTTGCCAGCCTGTACTTTTATTACTGCTTCATCTACAAATTTCATCGTAATACCAATATATATAAGTTAAATTTAGTATAGCCCTATAGCAAAAAACCCCATCATAAGACGGGGTTTTTAAAATTAAAAAAACAATTTTACCTGTTTTATGCCGCCGGTATAACACTCACTTGTTGACGTTTTTTCGGGCCTTTAACTTCGAACTGCACAAAACCATCGGTTTTTGCAAACAAAGTATCATCGCCACCACGACCAACGTTTACACCAGGATGAACCTTGGTACCACGTTGACGAACAATAATACCACCAGCGAGAATTGCTTCACCACCGTAAACTTTAACGCCCAGACGTTTCGCGTTGGAATCGCGACCGTTACGAGTACTACCACCTGCTTTCTTATGAGCCATCTTGTTACTCCTTACCTGGCCTAGCTTGCGCTAATTCCAGTAATTTCAATTTCTGTATAATGTTGACGGTGACCCTGCTGCTTACGAGAGTGCTTACGACGACGGAACTTGATGATGCGAATTTTATCGCCCCGACCGTGGCTTTTAACCTTGGCAGTCACTTTGCCGCCAGCAACGTATGGTGCACCAATTTTAATGTCATCACCATTGGCAACCATTAAAACTTTTTCAATATCCAGGCTGCCGCCTTCTTCAACGTCGAGTTTTTCAACTTTCAAGTATTGGCCTTCTGCAACTCGATATTGCTTACCGCCGCTTTCAATTACCGCGTACATTAAATCATCTCCAGTAAAGCCCCGTCAGATAAGAAAAAAACTCGACAAGGCTGGGTTTAATTGAGCCGGCAATTGTACTGGTTCAACCCGCCCCGGTCAAAGATTTTAGGCCAGTTTTCACCAGTTTTTTGTGCTTTTTTTGCCCTATTTACGCAGACAATGGCTACGCCCACTGAGGCATATATATTAAAGGTAACTTGACAGCATGCCGACTGCCCCCTAGCATTCACAACCTTTGCGGATTTTCACAAACAAAACAATAATGCGGACAGTGAGATTCTCTCTTCGCACGGATAATTATGAATATTGATGCCATATATGACCTGATTGCCGAAGACATGAAACAGGTCAACGCGACTATTTTAAAGCGCCTGCAGTCTGAAATTGTGCTTATTAACCAGGTAGGCACCCATATTATTAACAGTGGTGGCAAGCGCTTGCGCCCTGTTATCCACCTGCTGTGTGCCCGAGCAATTGGCTATAATGCTTCGCAACATATTGATTTAGCAGCAATAATTGAGTTTATCCATACGGCCACCCTGCTCCACGACGATGTTGTCGACGCCTCCGAGCTACGCCGGGGCCAGGAAACGGCCAATAGCCTGTGGGGCAACGAGGCCAGTGTACTGGTGGGGGATTTTCTGTATTCCAGAGCCTTCCAGATGATGGTGGATGTCGGCGATATGCAAATAATGGCAATTTTGGCCAATGCCACCAATACCATTGCCGAGGGTGAAGTACAACAATTGCTCAATGTACACGATCCGGATACCACCGAGCAACGCTACCTCGATGTAATCCACAACAAAACAGCCAAATTATTCGAATCCGCATCCGAACTGGCAGCGGTGCTGAATAATGAATCATCTGAAGCCCAAACTGCTATGGCTCACTATGGCATGCATCTCGGTACCGCCTTCCAACTGATAGACGATGTACTCGACTACAGTGCGTCCAGCGAAGAAATGGGCAAAAATATTGGAGACGACCTTGCCGAAGGCAAACCCACCCTGCCACTGATTTATACCATGCAACATGGCACTAAAGAACAGGCCGAAGTGGTGAGTAAAGCCATTGAAGAGAACGGCCTGGACTATATTGATGCCGTCACCGAAGCTATTCATGCGACCGGCGCAATTGAATACACTGCTGATTGTGCCCGAAAAGAATCTGATCTGGCGATACAAGCCTTAAATGAACTTGAAAATTCAGAATATAAAACCGCTTTGGTTGAACTGGCTAAATTTGCCGTAAGCCGGAAGTTTTAGAATTTTAAACCACGGCGACACAGCGGGCACGGCGAAAGATTTTTTAGTAGTTATCGCAGCAATAAAACCTGAGTTAAAAAATTCCTGGCGTCCTTTGTGCCTTGGCTGTTTTAAAAAAAAGATCAAACCACGAAGAACACAAAGGGCACGAAGAAATAAATAAAAG
>JALTLP010000371.1 GCA_027001895.1 Chromatiales bacterium
GTCGGGCTGGACTTTAGTGAAGTAGAAAAAATAGTAAACAACCCCTAGGCTGTTCTTGAACTCAGAAATAACTGTATCTCTTCCAGGTTATTTTCCATTCTTAGTTTGATTTTACTGGTGATAAAACCGGCTTGTTCGATGTCTGTGGTATCGTCTGTCGCTTGTTGAGTATCTTTTAAAGTGCCAAGAGCCTGAGACACAGTTAGTATCTCGTCGTCAGGAATAAATTGCCCAAGGTACATATAAGCATTTGTTAAACTATCGATTATTTCAGGGTCATTATTGTCAATGACATTAAGCATACAGTAAATAGCATCTTTTATTTCTGTTATTGTATAGGGAAGTTTAGACAGTGGAAGTCCGTAAAAAGACGGTTCCATATCGGCCAAAACGTTTCCATATGCGGCAAGAACTTTTTCGGCGAAGTCTAACTGTTGTTCAGAGATGGTCATTGCTTTACCAGAAGAATGTAATCCTTATATAATAACGTAAACCTCGATGATATTCATCAGGTTAAATAAAACCAACATCCCGGAGTTGCTCAGGCATGCGTTTTTTTGAACAGTTTTCAGTAACTGAACTATCAGGCAATCAAATGAGCATTACTATTGTTGTTGCCGTCATCCTGTTTGCCATGTTGTTAGCCAGTGTCTTCCCCGGCATTAAAGACTATCTTAAGCAAAGAAAAACAAACAGGCGAATACAAAGGCTGGGCAGCAAGTATATTAAACACGTTATGTTACCTGATGGAATTGGAGGGAGTGTTTTTCTTGACTATATTGTCCTTGCTCCCCAGTCAATCATGCTTGTTATTCTGAAAAAATTTCGTGGTACAATATTTTGTGCAGAAAATATTGACCAGTGGACACAATTAATCGGGAATAAAAGCTATAAATTTCCAAATACCCTGCAGCAACTTGACTCTGATATTTCTTCGGTCAGCTCGCTTGTTAAAAATGTAAATGTAACCGGTCTGGTTGTCTTTTCAAGTGACTGCACGTTTCCGAAAGGCAAGCCTGACAGGGTAAAAAGTATTTCTGAGTTAAAAAAAACGGAAGCAGATAAACAGCTTCACTCCGAAACATTACTGAATGCCTGGTATGGGCTGAAAGATCTTGCTGAACAGCATATGCCTTCACAATCTTTTGCAATGGACTATTTTAAAGACAAGGATGTTAAACGAAGTCCGTTAATGCCTTTACTCCTTGGTTGTGCACTGATTGCCTGGCTGGTATGGAGAATGAACTTTGCAAGTTAACTATATTACGCTAGGCTTATTAACATGAAGCGCAAACTAAAAGCCGGAATATTTATAACCTTATATTTGTTTGTGAGTGGTTTGCCTGCAGCCTATACTGCACAGAAAAGTACGGTTGCCCGTGCTATTTTTACGACAAAAATTGTTGACCGTGAACCGGTTGATCAGGTGCTGATAATAAATAATAAAACAAAAGACGTATTCTTTTTTACTGATCTGCGGCACTTCGAGGGACAGAAAATTTCACACCGCTGGTTATATAATAACAAGGTTGAATCGGTTGTCAGTTTTAATGTTAAGGGGCCGCGCTGGCGGGTTTATTCCCGTAAAGAAATTAAACCAGAACAAACCGGTAAGTGGACGGTTATTGTGCATAATGAAGCAGGGCAATCTTTGAAGGCCAGCGTATTCAGAGTGGTGGATAGTACTGAGCAACAGATTATTTTGCCACTGGAAAATTAACAGTTTAATTAAATTCCCCGTCCGCTTGCGGCGGGTACAAAACCGTTGGGGTTTTCACAGGGGAGAAGCATAGCTCTTCCCTGTGGTCGTTAGCGGGGTGTTATACCCCGTTGACGATATATAATTGATTATTCTAGATGTTGGTTATTGGGCTGCCTGGTCAGTGGTATCTGTATTTCCGGCAGTTTCAGTTGCCTTTTTTTGCTGAGATTTTTTCCATTTAGAGAGTAATTTTTCAAACTCGTGTTCAGCATCATTAATAACTTTCTTGTCTATTTCTACATTATTAGTAGCCATTCCTGATACACGGGTTGCTTTAAACGAATCAGTTTCCTGCTGGGCAATGTTGTTTGTTGAAGTCTGCTGTTCAGAATTAACGCCAATAAAGGTTATTCCTGCACCAATTGCAACAAGCAGGCTGGCTGCAATCGCTACAATGCGTTGCGTTGGACGTTTCTGTACGGCCCGAGATCGGGATTGCATATCTGAAGGTTGATGGAGTTCAAAATCAGAAAATTCTGAAATGACATCATCATCCATCTGTTGAGCAGATAAGTGGCTTGGAATCTCGTCAACCAGATTGAATTCAGGTTCTTCTATGCTGAAATCAGGTAGCTCTGTTTTCGCGGTTTTATTTTTACCGGCAATAGCCGTTACATTGTCAGTTTTAGACGTGGATTCCATTTCATCTATCGACGCTTCGAGCTTGCTGAGTTCTTCTTTTGAAGCAGCCTGTGGTTCTTTAAAGATAAAGATATCTTCTTCTCCATCGAGAACCACTTTGCCGTCTGAGCGGCGTTTCAAACTCGCTGAAGCAAGACTGAGTCCACTGTTACTGCCCGTTTCATGCTGTTCTTTAAGTCGGGCACTTTCAGCCTTTTCAAGTTTATGAACAATTTCCTGAGCCAGTGATTTTGCTTCGGATTCGGCCATTGACGTTTTGTGTTCATTAACCGTGTTGAGCCCCGGAATAGCAATACCGCTGAAACTTCTGCTAGGTGGGGCAATACCGTTTGCTTCATCCTGGTTAATTTCGGCCACATTCGTTTTAGCTGCAGATGCTGAGTTCAGCGCCTCCAGGCGAATTTTTTCAGCTTCTTTCTCCGCCTGAATACGTATTTCTTCAGCCTGTTTCAGGTTTGCTTCCATGGCTAAGCGCTGTTTTTGTAACTCTTCTGCTTGCTGCTGTGTTTTTCTGCGTACCTGCTCAACCTCTTTAAGAGCTTTTTGCTTCAGTTCACTTTCAAGTTCAATACGAACTTTTTCGGCTTCTTCTTTTACCAGAGCCAGTGTACGTTGTTTCTCCAGTTCGGCTTCTTTCTTAAGACGGCTAACATCTTCTTCAATTCGTAGTCGTTGTACTTCAAGCTGCTGGGCTTCTTCAGCAGTTTTTCTGACAATGCTGTGGGCTTCCTGTTTGGCCGCTTCGAGGGTCGCTTTGCGTTCCATTTCAGCTTTAATACGAATTTTTTCAGCAGCGGTATCCAGTTCCTGGCGCTTTGAATTTATAATTTCTGCTTCTTCGACGGTACGCGATACAATGTCCTGTGCCTGTTTGCGAGCAAGTTCCAGTGTTTCTGCACGATCTCTTTCTGCTTCCAGACGAATACGTTCAGCTTCTGTTTCAATTTCCTGTTTCTTAAGTTCAATTTCCTGCTGGAGTTGCTGTGCTTCCTGCAAGGCCTGTTGTCTTACTTTTTCTGCTTCAGCTGCGGCCTGCTGACGGGCTTTCTCGATAGATTCTTTAATAGCATCGTTTGCATGTTTTTGCTTGTTGCGAATTTCTTCTTCCGCTTTGAGTTTTTCCTGTTCTTTAAGGGTTTTAACCCGTTCTTCTACAGAGCTTCTGGTTTTTTGTAATTCTTTTCGCAGGTTTGCCAGCTCTTCATCTGCCTGCTTGCGAATTTTTTCAGTTTCAAGCTTAACTTTGCGCTGAGATTCTTCGGTAAGCTTCTTCTGTCTTTGCAGTTCACGTTCAGCCTCAAGCTTTTCTTTTTCTGTTTTTTCTTTAAGTCTTTTTGCTTCAAGCTCGGCCTGACGTTTGGCTTCAGCTTCCATTTTAAGTTTTTGCGCCTGTTTTATAGCGGCAAGTTTTTCGGCTTCGGCTTTTTCACGTAGTTTCTGAGCTTTTAGTTCGGCCTGACGTTTGGCTTCAGCTTCTCTTTTATGTTTTTTAGCTTCTTCAGCAAGCCTTTGTAATTCTTTTTCTGCGGCAAGTTTTTCGGCTTCGGCTTTTTCACGTAATGCCTGGGCTTCCTTAATAAGCCGGTTTTTTTCTTCTTCAATTTTTCGTTTTTCTTCGAGTGCTTTCTTCCGAGCTGCCTCGGTCTGGACGTGTTCCTGGTTTAGTTGATCAATTTTTTGTTTAACTTTGGATGTTTTATTAGCTGCGATATTTGCCGTTTTTTTACTGGCTTCGGCTTTTGGTTTGCTGGTAACGGCTTCGAGATTGGCAATGATATTGGTCATGCTGGTCGTTGACTTGTTGCCAGTAATTTCAGGCGTGGCAACATTATTTATACCATTTTCCAGAATACTGCAGCTGATACCATTTTGTATTAGTAAGAATGCAGCAGCGGTACTCTTGCTTGCATCGTTACAGTAAACGATAGTATTTCTGTTCGCATTGAAGTTGTTCAGTTTCAGGCGAATCATTGATAATGGCGTATTAATTGCGCCATCAAGATGGTTTTCCATGAATTCTTTATGTGGGCGCACATCAACTAATAAGTCACCGGCAGCAACACGTGATTTGAGCTCATCCATGTGGATATAGTCGAGCAACGGAGTAACAAGCAGCGACATAAAGTCTTCTTTTGTCAGTCGCATGAGAGTGCCATCGGTTACCATTCGCACGGTGGCATTGCGGTGACCATCGGTGATCAGGGCTTCTTCACCAAAACCGTCACCGGCTGCAAGAATAGCTATTTGTACATCCGCTGCATTCGGGCTGGGGCGGCGGCTTACACTGCATTTACCGTGTTTTACAATATAGTAATAGTCGTTGTTTTCGCCCTGTGTAACAATCGTATCTCCGTTTTTGGCAGGGACTTCCTCCATGCTCATCAGGATTTTCTGAATATTTTCTGTTGGTATTTGCAGGAATGCGCGGGACTGTAAAAACTTTAGCATCCAGCCGTTTTCATCGTCATTACCAATTTCAGTTACTTCGTAGTTTCCGGAAAGACCGTCATCAGATTCAAGTAGCATCTCAAGCAGGTCGGCATCTATAACAAGTAACTCGGAATTAACTTTTGCCTTGGCTGTTTGTGGGCGGGGGGTTTGCTGACAAACAGGGTACTTCACTTCCGGGGTTTTAGCCTTGAGGGATTCTGTTTTGGCCGAAGCCGTTGTTTGTAATTCGATTTGGCCAGAAACAAGGTAGTAGCAACGTTTATCTTTTTCGCCCTGGCGAAAGATTGTTCGACCGGCTGGAAACACCTCAACACTGGATTTATTTGCCAGTTCAGTAAGTTTGTCATTACCAAGCTTACTTAGTGGTTCCAGAGTTTTTAAAAACTTACTGTTTAGGTATTTTTGTGCAGCAGCCATGATCTTTTCGGTGTTTAGTACTGGTTAATCAAACTTGTAGTTATATAAACGTAAGCCAATGAAATTTAACGGTTTAATAACTACTACTTAATCTCAAATATGCATCTTTTTAGGAGGCATATTGTTACACAATCCGCTGAGACAGTGCCTTGAATAAACTTTATACCATTTCAGGTGTTTTTGGTGTGATTTACTTCTCATTTAAGCAGCGGCAGGATGGAATAGAGGCAGAATCTCTACAAGATGTGATGGGATTCAAGCTCTGCAGCATAGACAGTGTAAACCTGCCAACAATCGAGGTTTTTATTACTGTTTCAGGTAATAAATGTGGCTTGTTTTAGGCTGAAAGTCAAATTAGGGGTATTTTTCTGATATGAAAAATACCTTATTTTACAATTACTTAGTATGCTAGTCCTGGACATTAAAATGTAATATGTCTATTTTGTGACCACGTTCTACTTTGATATAAATATCCTTGCTTGTCATAAGGCTATCAAGGTTTTTTGCAAACAGGCTGGATTGGCCGACGGCGACCCCGTTGACTGCTCGTATAATATCGCCTTTTTGTAAGCCAATATCGCCGTTGACAGGTAACGGCCGAACGTTTTCTACCTGATAACCGCTTGCTCGCCCATCTGTAAAAACAAGCCTGAGTGGCACTGCATACAACCATTTCTGAATATTTTTGCTGATGTGCTTGAGTTGCTGCCGCTTAATTTGCAGGTTTATGGGCAAATTCTGGTTATTTAAATGATTTACAGATTTTGTCGGGGATAACGCTGCTGTGTTGCTGATTTGTTGAAGATGCAGAGAGTAAGTCTGGTTGTTACGACCTAAAGAAATTTTACTTTTATGAATCGACAGTATTTTGAAACCATCAAGCTGGTCATTGATGCTGTAAAAACGAATGGGTAAATGGCCTTGTTTAATCAGGGCATAAGATGGGCCACCCTGATTATTAATAATTGTGCCGACCAGTTTGAGGCTAACAGCGGGACGGGTATGTGCTGAGGCCTGAGTGGTATCTAAACTTACACTCCAGCCAACCAGCAGTAATGTGCAATATGCCAGTAAATTTGTTGACTGACAGTTTGCGGTTTTACGAAGGCAGGAAGTCAATCGGGTAAGTAACGGTAACAGTTGCAACATCTTTCTTTTTAAAACGGAAGGACTTAACTTTTAATACCAGTCTTCTTTCAAAACGTTTTGCTTTTAGTTCTGTTGACAGGATTCGGCATTTTATCACCTTACCGCTGGGCAGAATGGTTAACTCAAGAACAACTTTTCCTTGCAGAGAAGGATCCTTGCGCAGTGCGCGGTTATATAATGCAAAGATGCCCCCCTTGTTTTTCTGGAAGACTCGTTCGATTTCTTCCTGACTGCGACCTGCTTTGCCCCCTGCGGTACGGCGAGTACCGGTTCCACCTCCGCCAATATTACTCGATACTCCACTGAGACTGCGATCGGATAAGGAGCCACCTCCGGTCTGGTTGCTCAGGTTGCCAGTGTTGATACCACCACTACCCCGTCCGGCCTTTGCGGTAAGTATATTACTGTCGGCTCGCTTGCTTCGGGTTTTGCCAGATTTGGACAGTCTGGTATTTTGTACTGACGAGACATTAAAGCTGTCGCGCAAATCGGCAAGTTCATCGGTAAGTGCCATCAGGCCACTGTTTTGTGCTTTTTTACGCGCCTTCTTTTTTGCTGCCGGTTTTTTTGACTTCTTTTTTGTTTTCTTTTTAGCGGCTTTTTTCTTTGCGGCTTTCTTTTTTGCAGCCGGTTTGGGGACTGCTTTTTGTTTTTTCTTTTCAATAAGTAGTTTTGCCAGCCGGGGTGCGACCTGTTTAAGTTCCTTTTCTTCTACTTCCGGTGTTGGCAGGAAAGGAATGATTATCATAAGAATGATTATAAATATTAAGCTACGCTTGAGTATCTTGTTAAAGCGTACGTCGTTTTCTGTTTTTGACCAGGGCAGAACTGGTTCATTATAAAAAGAATCGTATCCCATGTTATTTTGCTCCTGCCTTGTTGTTTAAGTCAGGAGATTTTTTTACGACTGCAAGAGAAATGTTATTAAAATCATTTTGTGCACAGGTAAGCATTATTTTTTTGAGCAGCTTGTAAGGGATTTGTTTGTCACCCATGATGGTAACCGGACGTCTTTTGTTTTTGTCTTTAGATTTTTTCTTTGCGCGGTCACGTTTTATATATTTTTTTAACATGGTGGAAAGCGGGCGGATGGTTGCTGAGCGACTGTTTTTTGCTTTAGAAGCTTTTATTACAAATTCACCATTTACCCTGATATCATCATTATTAACCATAACAACGATAGTCTGTTTTGGCATTTTATCGGCTGTTGATTCCGGAAGTTTGATTGCTTTCGGGCTGGGCAACACTTCTGAGTCAGAAGAAGTAACCAGTAAAAAGAATACCAGAATGGTAAAGATATCCATTAATGACACCATGTTAAGCGACATAACCGTTTTTTTGCGCTTGTGGTGGCGCTCCATTCTTTTTATTCGACGGGACTCAGACATAATTTTTACTTTGCGTTAGGATGCATCCCCGATAGATATATTGGGGAACAGTTCTGCGTTTATTATTTCTCCGTCTTCGACAGCATGATACATGCGTACAGCATCCATTACAGCGACGAGTGTTTCATAGTTGGTGTTGGGTGAAGACAGGATCGTTGCGTTAGTTTTATCAGGAAAACGCGATTTGATCTGTTTTAATGTTTTAGTCAGCAGAGGGTAGTTATAACCTTTCTTTGTTTTCTTGATTCGTTTTATTAATCCGCCACGATTATCAGCCAGGTCAATAACATTTTTTCGAATGATGACCTGTAATTCAAAAGAAGGCTTCTTGTTTTTGCTTGCAGCCCCTGAACTGGGAAGATTCAGTTCAAGTATAGTCAGGTGGCTAAAAACCGCCGTGATTAACAGGAACGGAACCAGTACAACCATCAGGTTCATAAAGGCCGTAATATTAAGTTCAGGTGTTTCTTTGCTGCGAAACTTTCTGCGATGTGTTCTGCTCATTGATTTATGAAGCCTTGTTTTTGCGCTGCATAATCAGGTTAACAAATTTAACCGTTGCCATTTCCAGACTGTCCACTATTTCGGTTGTCTTGGTCTGAATAACGGTATAGGTCAGTAGTAACGGGATAGCGACCATCAGGCCAAATGCGGTGGTGTTCATAGCAACCGAGATACTGGTTGAAAGGATTTCACCTTTTAAAGCCGGGTCTACCTGTGCAACAGCAGTAAAGGCTTTAATAAGGCCAATAATTGTACCGAGCAGGCCAAGCAGTGTGGCGATATTTGCATACATGGCAAGATAATGTGTTCGTTTTTCCAGGCGGGGTATTATTTCAAGCATGCTTTCTTCCATCGCAGCTTCAATATCATCACGATCCTGGGCCGTTTTATACTTGGATAAACCGGAGTTAAGTATTTTGGCAATAGGCTGGTTTGACTTGTTTGACGCGGAGTAAGCCTGTTTAAAGTCGCCACTTTGCATTAATGGCATGATTTTTTTGAGTAACATTCTGTTACGTGCACGTGCCTGAGTAAGGTAAACATAGCGTTCAATTGCAATAGCAGCACCAATAGCAAGTACGATAGCTATCGGTACCATGAAAGATCCACCTTCCTGAAAGAAGGTTACAATGCTGGTATACATATTATTTCTCCTGATAAAACTTTATTATTTTTTACTCTGTTCGGTCTTATCATGCAAGGCATGATAATAATTTACCTGTCGTTGAAAGACTTCCCGGTCAATAGGCTGCAAGGCCTCGTCTATTAAACTTTCCAGTGGGGGTTCTGTCATGTCCGGCACTTCCGATTTTTTCCAGGGTACTATATAAAGAACCTTGGGAAGTTCCTGGTTACCGATAATGGCGGTGCCCTCCAGTTTCAGTTTATCTTCTGCAAAAGATAAGGGAATATATAAGCAAACTAAAACGGCTGTATATTTAAGCTGGTTTATCATCCTCGTGTACTCCCTTTGATATTTGCCTGTGATGTTTTTGCTGTCTTGTTACGCCTGTTGAGGTCGATTATCCATTTTGCTACTCTTTTATCGGCAGTTTTAGTATATTTCTGATATTCTTCATAGTGATGTAGCGCACGTTTTATATCATCCATATAAATATCGTAAAGAACGCCGAGGTTAAGGTGGGCATTG
>JALTLP010000372.1 GCA_027001895.1 Chromatiales bacterium
ACATTTAAACGGTCAGCGACTTCTCGTAAACGATTTGAATTGGAACTATTAGGCGAGCCAACAACAAAGAGTACGTCACTGTTCTGGACTAACTGTTTTACTGCATCCTGCCGATTTTGCGTAGCATAGCAAATATCATCTTTTTTGGGGCCTTCAATGCCAGGGAAACGTAACTGCAATGCCTTGATAATTTCTGCTGTATCATCCATTGATAAAGTTGTTTGTGTAAAGTAAGCAAGTTTATCGGGGTTGTTTACATTTAAGCTTTCAACGTCATTAACTGTTTCCACCAGATAAATTTTCCCACCCTGCTGTTCGTCGAACTGGCCCATGGTTCCTTCAACTTCAGGATGGCCCTGGTGACCAATTAAAATGCATTCCTGTCCAGACTGACTAAAACGCGATACTTCCATATGTACTTTGGTGACTAACGGGCAGGTTGCATCAAAAACTTTAAAACCACGTTGCGCCGCTTCTTTACGCACAGCCTGCGAAACGCCGTGGGCGCTGAAAATTAACGTGGCACCTTCAGGCACATCGGACAGATCTTCGATAAATACCGCGCCTTTATCACGCAGGTTATCAACAACAAATTTATTATGCACCACTTCGTGACGCACATAGATTGGCGCACCAAAAAGTTTTAAGGCACGTTCGACAATTTCGATAGCCCGGTCAACACCCGCACAAAACCCGCGTGGGTTGGCAAGCAATACCTGCATTATTTTTGTTCCCCATTATCAGCAGCTTCATCGATTTGAATGTCACCATTGGCAATAGCATCAAGTTGTTGCTGCGAAGGTTTGATTTTTAAAATTTCTACGTCGAAGGTTACTTCAAAACCGGCACAAGGGTGGTTAAAGTCAACGGTTACTTCTTTGTCGGTTATTTTTTTAATTGTACCGGGAACGGCTTCACCTGAAGGTGTCTGAAATTCTATAATTACACCCTCTTCGAGTTTAAGCGAATCATCAAATTCTTCGCGCGGCATAACATGTATATTGTCTTCATCCGGAAAACCAAAGGCATCAACCGGCTCAATCGACAAACACTGTTTATCGCCTTCTTTTAAACCGTACAACATCATTTCCAGGCCTTCTATCAAACTGCCATCGCCCATTGTAAATGTTATCGGTACACCTTCGTCGGTGCAATCAGCCACCGTTCCATCGGGCAGACTTAAGGTAAAGTACATTGAAACTTCTGTACCGGGGCCAATCGTCATTGCGCTTAGTTCTGTCATACGATATTACCTATCAGATCGTTCATTACTACTTCAATACAAGATTGCTTCACTCAGCCAAAGCTGAGTTCGCAATGACAAACCAATATTTAGAACGTTAGTGTTACATTCAGTTCCTTGTCATTGCGAGGGAATAAAAATGACCGAAGCAATCTAACTCTTTTTAAATAAATTCGGAAAAAGTGTGTCTACAACAAGAATTACCACGCCAATCGTAATCGCCGAGTCGGCAATATTAAAAGCTGGCCATGAATACTGGTGATAATATATTTCGATAAAGTCAACCACATAACCAAGTCGAATACGATCAATTAAGTTACCTACCGCACCACCAAGTATTAATGAAAAGGCTATCGCCTGAAATTTTTCTTCCGGCTTTAGTTTTTTAATCCAGAATACCAGAATAATGCTTACTACCAGTGAAATTACGGTAAAAAACCAGCGCTGCCAGCCACCGGCATCACTTAAAAAGCTGAAAGCCGCACCTTCGTTATGCATTAAACGCCAGTTAAACATTGGCATAACGGCAACAGCCTTGAACATTTGCAATTCAATTGTGGCAATATACTTGGTCAGCTGATCGAGTACAACGACAACTGAAGCAATGACTATCCAGTTACGCAAAATGCCGTTCCTCACCCTTGCCATCTACATTTTCTATACAACGGCCACAGAGTTCAGGATGTTTGTCATTCGTTCCAACATCTTCACGTAGGTGCCAGCAACGCGTGCATTTACCGTCTTCTGCTTTTTTAACCATCACCCAGATATCATCATGACTCGACAGGGTTGTATGCGCACTGTTTTTTGGCGGCTCTTCCACCACTAACTCAACTGAGGCATAAGAAGTGATAAACACAAAACGCAATTCGTCTTGTAGTTTGGAAAGCACATCAAAAATTTCCCGGCCACAATAAACAACAACTTTTGATTCCAGTGCCGAGCCAATAGCACCTTCGGCACGCAACCGTTCCAGCTCTTTGTTTACCGCATCGCGTACTTCCGAAATTTTAGTCCAGTCAGCCAGTTCATTATCGGCTGTGGCTTTATCTGTATAACAAGACGGCAAGTTATACCATGTGTTTAGCAACACCGACTGTTCACGTTTCGTTGTATTACCATCGGCATCCAGCTTGTTTTCGGGCAA
>JALTLP010000373.1 GCA_027001895.1 Chromatiales bacterium
CTATAAGTTATTGATTTTTTTAGTATTCATGGTGGATATATCGCAATGGGACAAATTTTTATTTTTCTATGAAAAACCTGCCTAAATCAATGAAATTACTTAAGTTTATAGCGAATTCAGCCGCTATTACCTGTATGGAGCAACTGTTCCATGTGGGTCGTGTTTATAGAAAAATCGTTTCACCAGGTAAGGTAGCAAAAACGTGTTTAAATGGTTTAATAAATCGCAGGCGAATCAGTTGGCCAGTATCGTGCCGCATTCCGAGGGTCTGGCGTTTGCTTCGATTTCGCAACAGGGAAGCGGCCAGCCAAAACTTGAAAGCTGTGTGTTTCAGTCGCAACTTTCCGATACACAAACAACCCTTAACCAGTTATTACAACAGTGCAGTAAAATAAAGCAGCCTGTTACCACGCTGTTAAATTCATCCCAGTTTACCTTGCTGTTAATGCAAAAGCCGACTGTCGAAGATAGTGAGCTAGCCGATGCGGTGCGCTGGCAAATTAAAGACCAGTTAAATTACCCGGTAGAAGAAGCGATTATAGAAACGCTGGAAATTCCCGGCCAGCAGGAACGCGGCCGCTTACCAATGATTTATTCTGTTGCAGCTCACCAGGACACCGTTATCGCTTCGGCCAATTTGTTTAATGATACCGGCCTTGATTTACAGTTTATTGATATCCCGGAACTTGCTCAACGAAATATATCTGCGCTATTACCCGAAGACTTTGTTGGTGTCGCGGTACTTAACCTGCAGGCAACCCATGGCTTGCTGACCATTACTCACGAAGGTGAACTGTATTTAAGCCGGGTAATTGATATTGGCTATGAGCATCTTGAAATACATGAACAGGATCCGGTAGTGAGTGATGGACTGAGCCTGGAAGATGCACCTTCAGAGTTTGATAATAATATCAATAAAATTGTGCTCGAAATTCAACGTTCGCTTGACTATTACGAAAGTCATTATGGTAAACCTGCTATTGGTAATCTGATAATTGCACCGATGGAAAACGAGTTGCCAACGCTTAATGACCAGCTTGAAAAAAATCTGGGTGTGGTCGTAAGAAGTTTATCATTGGATGAAATTATTGACACAACCACAGAGCTCGACGATGAAATACAGGCCAAATGTTTTAACGCCGTAGGTGCAGCATTACGTCAGGCGGCTGAAGTTTCTGCACAGAATAAACTTAGGTAAAGCTTATATATTATGCAGCAAATCAACCTATATCACAGTCGGCTACGTAAAAAGGAACGGGTGTTTTCTTTTAATCGCGTGGTTCAGGCAGCCGCTGCATTACTGGCATTAATATTTATTGTGCAGGCTTCTGGTTTTTATCAGACGTATTCTTTACAGGCAGATACGACTATAGCAACAAAATTGTTAGCCGATAAAAAGCAACGTTTGCAGACTCTGCAGGCAAGCCTGCCAAAAATAAAAAAGAATGCACAACTAGCAACAACCTACAAAAATCTTGAGCAAGATCTTTTAAACAAGCAAACGGTTCTTAATGTGTTATCTGAGAAGAAGCTGGGCAATACCAACGGCTTTTCTGAACACTTTGAAGGGCTGGCAAGACAAAGCAAAGCGGGTTTATGGTTAACCCGCTTACATTTTTTACAGGGTGGAACTGTGCTGGATATAGAAGGACATTCAAATAAACCGGAACTGTTACCACAGTATTTACAGGCACTGTCATCCGAAGAAATTTTTAAAGGCACAGAATTTAACAGTTTCGTGATTCGTCGCGAAAATAACAACAAGCCATTACATTTTAAAATTAACAATGTTGAAAAGCTGGATAAACTGGCATCAACAAACGAGTTATCCAGCCAATGAACAGGTTTGTGGAACAGTACAAAAAACTGGCTGCATTGTTTAATGCAAGAGCTATCCGTGAACGGGTTTTAATTGCTGGGCTTATCATGGCAGTAATCATTAACGGCTGGCTGATGCTGGTTTACGATCCGCTTGCTGCAAAAAATGAACGCTTGCAAAGCCAGTTGCTTGCATTACAAAAACAAATTGAATCGGTTGATAAACAATATGCTGTTCTCAATACAGCCAAACGTGTTGATCCGGATCGTGAATTAAAGCAGCGTATTCGTGTGGCAAAACAACATATTGCAAAGCTGGACGCCGAACTTGCGCAAAAAATGAAAGGCCTGATAAAACCTACCCAGATGGCGGCCATTCTTGAGCAGGTCTTAACCGAGAATACCAGTATGCGTTTTGAACGTATTCAAAGTTTACAGGTTGAGCCATTGCTAGTATCAACCAATGACAACAAAGAAAAAACCGTCACAGCACCAGCTAATAACGCAACAAATGTTGCCGTAAAGTCGGCCAGTAATACGGAAATTGGGGTGTATCGTCACGGTATCGAAATGGAGTTCAGTGGCTCTTACCTTGAAACGCTCGACTACTTAAAACAGCTACAACAACTGCCGTGGAATTTTTACTGGGACGATGTGTTGTTTGATGTGCTTGCTTACCCCCGGTCACGCATTATTATCCGCGTGCATACTCTGAGTTTAAAAGAGGGCTGGATTGGTGTGTAAGTGTTTACTATCGAGATTATTGTTAAATAGCTTTTGCCTGGTAATATTGGTTAGTCCGTCATGGGCGGCAGCGCTAAACGATCCAACGTGTCCGCCAGGCTATAAAACCTATCTCCCGAAAGCTAAAAAACCCGTGTTAAAACGCTGGGTGCTGTCATCAACCCTTATTTCAAACAGCAGCAGAAGTGCGCTGATTAACGGCAAGTGGCGCAAGCCTGGTAGCATGATAGAAGGCGCGAAGGTGGTTGCCATTAAGCCGAATCGGGTGTGGTTAATATTTAACCAAAAAAGAATATCAATCAAACTGTTATCGAAACAAGTTAAGAATTATTCCAGCTTAGCCGATAAATAAGTCAGGCTTATATATAAAGTATGAAATTTAAGGATATGACAAAATTTTTTCCAAGAGGTGTTTTGCTTAGCACAGGCGTGGCTGGCCTGTTGTTGTTTATGACGGCCTGCGCCAACGATATGCGCCAGCCGGACACCCTGGCAGAAATTGAAAATGCGCTTAAAGACAGCCAGCCAAAACCGACTGGCGATGAAAAATCCATCCGTGATGGTTTACTGCCACCAATGAATATCGATGTGCCCGGTTCAACCGGCATTGATACCGAGCCACGCTTTGACGTTAAAGTTAATCGTGTTGCAGCGCGTACATTTTTTATGGGGCTGGTGCAGGGTACACCTTACAACATGGTGGTACACCCAAAAGTGAAAGGCAGTATTACACTCGACTTAAAGAACCTGACGGTGGTTGAAGTGCTGAACACTGTGCGAGATGTGTTTGGTTACGATTATGAAAAGACCCGTGCCGGTTTTCAGGTTTACCCGAACAGCATGCGTACCCGTATATTTAAAATCGATTACCTTGATGTGGTGCGAGATGGTAATTCACAAATGCGGGTAAGTTCCGGGCAGGTAACTGAAAACACAGCTAATGCAAATAACCGATCTTCAACATCGGCTAATAAAACAAATACCCCATCTTCATCAACCATCTCAGGTTCAAAGGTTTCGACATCCAGCTCATCAGACTTCTGGAAAAATTTGTCACATTCGGTAAGCTCGATTGTTGGTAATAAAAAAGGCCGTAAGGTTGTTGTTAACAAACATTCGGGTGTTATCGTCGTACATGCCATGCCTGCCGAACTCAGAGCCGTGGATAAGTTTCTAAAAACTACACAAAGTATTATTCAGCGCCAGGTTATTATTGAAGCCAAGGTTATCGAGGTTGAACTTAGCGATGGCTTCCAGTCAGGTATAAACTGGTCTGCCTTTGGTCAGTCTGCAGGTCGTAATTCTTCACTGTTGCTTAGTCAGACTGGCGGTGGTTCTGTGCTGGGTAGTTCAACGTCTACCAGTATCATTGACGGCAATACCGGCACATTGGCACCGAATAATTATTCAGCTGTAAACGGTTCTTCAACATCTGCCTTTGGCGGGGTATTTTCACTGGCGCTGCAAATTGGTAACAGCTTTACCAGCTTTTTAGAATTGTTAAAAACACAGGGCGATGTACATGTACTTTCAAGCCCGCAAGTCTCTACCATTAACAACCAGAAAGCAGTTATTAAAGTTGGCCAGGATGAATTTTTTATTACCGATGTGAACAGCAGTACCAATACCAGTAGTTCCACATCTTCAACTCAGAACAATGTGCAATTAACGCCGTTTTTCTCCGGTGTTGCGCTGGATGTGATTCCACAAATAAGTGAAGACGGTAATATCACACTGCATATCCATCCGACGGTAAGCACGGTAGTGGAAAAGGTTAAACAAATCAGTCTTAATTCGACTTCCAGCCTGAGTGTACCGCTGGCCTTAAGTTCCATTCGCGAGTCCGATACCATTATCCGAGCTCAGGATGGTCAGGTGGTTATTATCGGCGGACTCATGACCAACAGCACCAAAGACGAAGATGCCAGCGTACCGGTGTTAGGCGACATCCCGATTATAGGCGGTTTATTTAAACACAAGCGTAAGTCGTACAGAAAAAGTGAGCTGGTTATTTTATTGCGCCCGATTATTGTTAAAGACGATCAACAATGGGCATCTCGTTTAAAGCAAATTCAGTCACGTATCAGTAACCTGTACGGTAAGCCGGTAAATTAACTTTGTGGTATTAAGAGAATAAAAATGTACTACCGATTTTTTAATTTAAAAGAACTTCCCTTTACTTTGTCACCGGATACAGAGTACTTTTTTGCTTATGGCCACTTTGCTAATGCATTAAATACATTAATAGTTGCACTTAGAACCGGCGAAGGTTTTATAAAAGTAACTGGCGAAGTGGGTACAGGTAAGACATTACTTTGTCGAAAGTTATTAAAAACGGTCGGTAAAAACTTTACTCCTATTTATATATCCAATCCACAATTATCACCGCATGGTTTGCAGGTGGCACTTGCTGAAGAGCTTAAATTGCCTATTACACGCTATACACACAGGTTATTAAATAAAATTACCGAACGGCTTGCCGAACTGGCAGAAAAAGGACAGCATGTAGTGCTGTGCATCGACGAAGCACAGGCCATGCCAAAAGAAACACTGGAAGCATTACGTTTAATCACTAACCTTGAAACTGAAAAACAAAAACTGATTCAGGTTATTTTATTTGGGCAACCGGAACTGGATGCCAGTATTAATGATCCGGCAGTACGCCAGCTAAAGCAACGCATTACATTTTCGTACCGACTGGAACCGTTGGATAGAAAAGGGATGGATGCTTATATAATGCATCGTTTACGTGTCGCCGGTTTTGTTGGGGCGCATTTATTTGATGATAATGCTCTGGCGGCTATTCATAAAGCCAGCAAAGGCGTACCAAGACTGATAAATATTTTATGTCATAAGTCATTAATGGTGGCGTATGGACAGGGGCAGCGTCTTATTAGCCAGGTGCATGCTGAACTTGCCGTGCGTGATACCAATGATACCCAACTGTTAAACCTTTCCAGACCGGCCTGGAAAAAATATTTCTGGTGGCTTGGTGCAAGTTCGGCCCTGTTTGCAACGATGGCATCTTTCGCCACATACTATGTGATGCATTAATTATGAGCCTGATAAATCAAATGTTAAGTGATCTTGACCAGCGACAGGCCGGTAACAGTGATACCGTGTCGGGGAACCCGGAATATGGCACACCACAAATTGCCGCCGTATTTCCACTTAACAAACGCCCATCACGATCGTATATCAAGTATGCTTTTTACAGTATTGTTATCCTGCTACTCAGTGCCATTACCTGGTTTAGTTATTCAATTTATAGCCGTACGCAACAAACAGCAGCCGTTAATAATGCAGCGCCAGCAAAACCACAAACTGTTAAAAAGGTAGTGACGCAACAACAAAAGTCAAAACCGCGCCGCACGCAAAAAACCTTGCCGCTAACAAGTGCAAAAAATGTTGCTACAGACAATACGCTTAAAAAAGCCAGGCTGAGTAAAAGGGTGGACAGGCCTGTGCCAGTTCAAGTTCCAGTTACAGGTCTGGCGCAACGCTCGCCAGAAAATACCGAACAGCCTGTTACGACCAGTGTTTCTGAATCCAGTCACGATATGCAAAATAATGCAGAGATAAGCAGCGATATAAGTGCCGTACAAAAACAGAACTATCAACTCAGTCCACGGCAGCTTGCCGAGGTTACTTATCAGAAAGGTTACCAGCTTTTAAACCAGAATAAGGTATATTCTGCAGAAGTAAAATTACAACTGGCATTAGAACATGATCCTAAGCACATAAAGGCAAGGGAAATGTTAACCGCACTATATTTGCGAATGGGCAGAAAGGTTGAAGCTGCTGAAGTGCTGGCAAAAGGGTTGCTATATGTGCCGGGGTATTCCAACTTTGCAAAATTGCAGGCACGTTTGTTTATTGACAATAATAAAGTTGATCGCGCTGTAACAACACTTCTTAAATATAAACCGGCACTCAGTGCGGATCCGGATTATTATGCGTTACTTGCAGCAAGTTATCAGCGGCAGAAAAATCATGCGGCTGCTGCCGGTGTATATGTAAAACTGTTAAAACAAAAACCACGTGAAGGGATCTGGTGGGTTGGTATGGCTATTTCACTGGAAGCCCTCGGCAAAACCAAACAGGCACGTGATGCCTATGAAAAAGCACGCCAGACGGGTACGCTTAACCCGCTTTTTTCTGATTATTCATCACAACGGCTAAAGCAGTTGCAAGCTGTAGGTGAGTCTGAATAAAACAGCGAATATTCTGAACGTAATTGATTTTCGGTTATCTAAGTTAGTAATCTGGTAAATTAATCACGAACGGACTAGTATTTATATTATGAAAACAATAATTATAAGTTTTATAGCAGGGCTATTATTTGTGGGTGTGGCGCTGGCCGAAGAATCAACGGTCTATAAAAAATATAATAAAGAAGGTGTGGTTGAATTTAGCGATGTCCCGGACAAAAATGCTAAAAGCGTGCCGATCCCACCAATGAATACCTATAAGCAAAAACCATTGCCCAAAAACTTTCAGAAAAGGGTAGAGTCTGTCGACCCGGAAACATATCAAAGTCTTGTTATTGCGTCGCCTGTTGAGGACAAGATCGTTCGGCAGAACGCCGGTAATATTACAGTAAGCATTGCCAGCAAACCGGCTCTGAATTCTGCGCATCGGGTTCGTTTTGTACTCGATGGAAATGAGAAAACAACACTGCTGGTATCCAAACCAACCGTGACCTTTAAAAATGTTTCGCGAGGCACGCATACTGTGCAGGCATTTATAGTGAATAATGCGGGGAAAGTATTAATTTCATCTAAAAGTGTAAAATTCCACCTACAACGCTTTGCGTTTAAACCAAAATCCTAGCCCATTAGCGGCTTTTCACCCCACGTAATAATGCACAGTAATAGTGCGCTTGCACTATAATTGTGCTAAAATGCTACCTGCCTGTTGAATTTTCTAAACGGCCAATATGATAACTCTTTGTTTTACGAGTGTTTTTTTTATGCACCAATAATGCACAAGCAATAAAATATCTGGTTTGGTTCTTGCTATATATACAAGGTATGAACGCAGTGGTCACTCAATTTCCCGATCCTTTTCAACGTATGCTTGAAGGACTGAACAGCTCGGTGTTGCTGTTTGGTTCTGATTTATTGCTGCGCTACATTAATCCCGCAGGTGAAATGTTGTTTGAAGTGAGTGCCCGGCACCTGGTTGGCCAGCCCTATGAGAAGTTGTTTGTTTCTTCGAGCTGCACGTCCGATGATATGAAAAATGCACTGCAAACCGTACACCCGACTACGCGCCATGAAGTGTCGGTATCGCTGTTGAATTCCAGGAAAATTACCGTCGATTTATCAATCAGCCCGATACTGGACTCAAAAGATGACCCCGAAATATTGCTGGAGTGTCATCAAATCGATCACCTGCTGCGTATCAGTAAAGAAGAAAAACGCGCTGCCGATCAACAGGCGACCAACCAGTTATTACGCGGCCTGGCGCATGAAATAAAAAATCCGCTGGGTGGTCTGCGAGGCTCAGCGCAGTTATTGCAACGCCAGCTTGATAATGAAAATCTGAAAGAATATACCCGCGTTATTATTGATGAGGCGGATCGTTTAAGTGTGCTGGTTGATCGAATGATTGGCCCGACACAAATACCTAAAACCTGCGATGCAAACATACACGAAGTACTGGAACATGTCAGGCAACTTATTCTTGCAGACAGCGAGCACAATATCGATATCATTCGGGATTACGACCCAAGTATTCCTGAGATTGAAATTGATCCTGGCCAGCTTGTTCAGGCCATTTTAAATATTACACGTAATGCAATACAGGCCATTTCTGAACAGCTTACGGCCGGACAGGGACATATTATTTATCGCACCCGGGTGTTAAGAAATTTTACGATAGCAAACCAGCGTCATCGACTTGTGTTGTTGCTGGAAATTGAGGACAACGGCCCGGGTATTCCTGAAGACCTGCAAAACAAAATATTTTTTCCAATGGTAACCGGACGCGCAGCCGGTACCGGGCTGGGTTTGTCTATTGCACAGGCCATCGTGCAAAAACATCATGGTGTGCTGGAATGTAACAGCAAACCCGGAAAAACTGTTTTTACAATTAATTTACCCATTAACTCATAACAGGAAGACTTTTAAAATGAGTAAAGAATCAATCTGGATAGTCGATGATGATCGCTCGATACGCTGGGTACTTGAACAGGCACTTGTTCAGGCGGATATGGATGTTAAATCATTTGAAAATGCCAGTGACGTTTTAAATAAACTCGAATCATCGCAACCCAATGCCATTATAAGTGACATACGGATGCCGGGCATGGATGGTCTTGAGTTATTATCGCAGATTCATAATCATCATCCTGATCTTCCGGTTATTATTATAACGGCACACTCGGACCTTGATAGTGCCGTTTCTGCTTATCAGGGCGGTGCATTTGAATACCTGCCAAAACCGTTTGATGTTGACGAAGCGGTATCACTTGCACAACGTGCCGTAAGTAAAGGCAAGAGTATTCAGGCAGAAGAACAGATCAGTGATAAAGGTATCAGTGAAATTATTGGTGAAGCGCCGGGCATGCAGGAAGTTTTTCGTGCCATTGGTCGTCTTGCCCAGTCAAATATTACGGTGTTAATTAACGGTGAGTCCGGTACCGGTAAAGAACTGGTGGCCAATGCCCTGCATCGTCACAGCCCGCGAGCCGATAAACCTTTTATTGCGTTAAATATGGCTGCTATTCCAAAAGATCTGCTGGAGTCAGAATTATTTGGCCATGAAAAAGGTGCATTTACTGGTGCACAAGCCATGCG
>JALTLP010000374.1 GCA_027001895.1 Chromatiales bacterium
CATGCAGATAAAACCGTTGCAGATTTGTATAAAACCTTTGGCATGATGGCAAAAAAATAATCCTGTAGTTGGTTAGTTACCTGACTGTAACAGGCAATATTCCTGTTACAGGAAGGTGGCATTTTTCCTGGTGTTTGATTGTAAGAGAGTAAACGCACATGACAAGAGATAAACGAGACAGTATTGCCTACCTGGTGGTTATTGGTTTTTGCATATTAATGCTTGCCTGGGGAATTCCCGCTTATACACCTGAGTATCCTGGCTATGGTGCATCGCCGGCACTGGTCTCGAATGTGGCTGTAAGTCTGATGATGGTGATGGCTATTCTCTCGCTTATCCGTGTTGCAGCAGAACGCAGGCGTAATTCCGGACAACAAACATCCTCTACAGAGGACGGTGAGGATGACAGCGGGTTTACCCAGGTTGGACGCGTTAACCTGGCGCATCTTGCCGGTATTATGATCCCCTGTGTCTTGCTGGTTATTCTTATTGATTACATTGGCTATGAGTTGGCATCGTTTGCTTTTCTGATGACCTTGCAATACGTCATTGGTAATCGTAACTGGATGCAATCTATTATTTTATCCATTGTGTTAACGGCGGTTCTCTACATTGTTATGCGCTATGGTTTTGGTGTGCCGGTACCTGGCCCGCAAATTTTTTCATAACACTTAAGCATTAATAAATTAACTATTCGGGAATTTAAACGATGGAAATGATTTTAGCGGGGTTGCTGGACGCCCTTTCTCCTGCCAGTCTGATGTTTGTTTTTGTCGGCGTTGCGGTCGGTGTACTTATTGGTGCCATTCCTGGTATTAATGGGCCAATGGCCATTGCGCTTTTTATTCCTATTACATATTACATGACACCATTGACGGCAATCGGTTTTCTGGTTGGTCTGAACAAGGGTGCTTTCTTTGGTGGCGCGGTATCTGCGGTGCTATTACGTACGCCCGGCACCCCGGAAGCAGCGGCTACCGCCTGGGATGGTTATCCGCTTACTCAGCAGGGCAAAGGCGAAAAAGCCTTACGCATGGCATTGTATAGTTCGGTTGCCGGTGACTTTATATCAACGGTGGTCCTGATTGTTATTGCCGCGCCGCTGGCAGCGGTTGCATTATTTATGGGGCCGGCAGAAATCTTTGCACTGATTTCACTTGCGCTTACTGTTATTGCCGGCATTGGTACCCGCTCGATTGCACGGGGTTTGATTGCGGCCGGTTTTGGAATTTTACTGGGGCTTATCGGTACCGAACCCGTTACTGCTTTACCGCGATTAACGTTCGATATTTATCAGCTTGGTAGCGGCCTGTCATTAATACCGGTTGCGATAGGTTTACTGGCTTTCTCAGAAATAATTTTACAACTGGAAACCATTGTTGCAAAAGGTGGTGCTAAACAGGCGGCTATAGAGTTTTCTAAAAAAGCCGAAGACCGCTTGTTACCATTTAAAGAGTTTTATAAAAATATCAAAACCTTGTTACGTGGCAGCTTTATTGGTATTGGTGTAGGTGCAATGCCGGGGCTGGGTGCGCCGGTGGCATCGTTTATGTCTTATGACCAGGCGATGAAGCGTTCACCTCATAAGGATGAATTTGGTAAGGGGCGACTGGAAGGTATTGCTGCTTCTGAATCGGCCAATAGTTCAGTGGTTGCGGCCAGCCTGATACCGTTGTTTGTGCTGGGTATTCCTGGCAACCTTGCGGCGGCGATGTTGATGGGTGCATTTATGATCCACGGTATGCAACCGGGGCCACTGTTGTTTAAGGAAAATGCGCAGTTAATGTATGGCATTTATGGCAGCCTGTTATTGGCTAGTATTTTGTTACTTGTTATAGGTCGTTTTGGACTGCGCTATTTTTGTAAGGCGGTAAATATCCCGTCGATGATTCTTTACCCTATCGTAATATTTACCTGTTTGATGGGGGCTTATCTTGGTAAGTCATCGATGTTCGATGTGGGCATCATGCTAACATTTGGTTTTGTTGGCTATTTTATGCGGAAGTTTGACTATTCATACGTAGCTTTCTTAATTGGTTTTATTCTGGCACCGGAATGGGAACGTGCATTACAGCAGGTCGTTATTATTTCTGAATATGACACGTTTATGTTTTTCCAACGTCCGGTTGCGGTGATACTTATGGTGCTGACCGTGTTTGTTATTTCAAGAACCTGTTGGGGAGGCATTACGGGTAATCGCAAGAAAAAAGAACTGGATATTGCTGCAGAAGCTGCAGGTGCACATAAAGCCGATTAAGTTGTTCTTAATAAAAATAAATTGTTAATAAACAAGTCTGGAGAAGTACACAAATGAAAAAAATGACCGATGCAGAGTTAAAGAAAAAACTCGGTGATACCTATACCGCACCAGTCGGGTTATACGCCAAAACAAAAGACATGCCATTTCTTGGCAGTGTCAGTTGTAACATTGAAGAAATGGTGGCCGGTTCCTGGCAGGAAGTTATTATTGTTTATACCTTAGGTCAGTCGGGTATGGCCGATGGTTCGTGGTTTAAAGCCACCTTCCGTTTTTATTCCGACTGGGAACTCTTTCAGACAACCGACCCGGCAGGCGCAAACTATATTTCTGCTGAATACCATGCCTGTCCTACATTAGAAGGCCAGAGCCCGGCATCGGTACAAAAGCTTTCGGTGCGTTTTGACCAGAAGGGTCACGAACGTCCATTCCAGAAAGCGGTTATCGTTGATACTTACGATGGTTATTTAAAAGCCGGTGATCAAATTGTTATTCGCCTTGGCGACAGACGGTTTGGTGGGCCAGGTACGCGGGTACAAACATTTACAGAAGAATTTTTTAAATTCCGCTGCTATGCTGACCCTCTTGGAACTTCGCGTTTTGCTGCGGTAGAGCCTGACTTAACCATTAATATCAAACCCGGTGGGCCGGCATTATTACAATGGGCCGGTTCACGTTTAGTTAAACAGGGTGAAAAAATTCCATTACGTATTCGTGCCGAAGATGAATGGGGTAACACCTGCTGGGATCGTGCTGAGAAAGTGCATATTGTTGCAAACCTGGATGGTAAAGAATGTTATAAGAAAACGATTACCCTACCGAAAAAAGGCTGGGCCGTGCAGTTACTCGAAGACATGCCAACCGATAAACCCGGTGAACTGGAAATTGTTGCCACCATGCCGGAACACCCGGCAGTTAAACACCATACTTTCTATGTAACGGTTGATAAAGACATCGACTTCCCTCGCATATACTACACAGATTTACACGTGCATTCAGAAGATACGGTGGGGACGAACTCTACCAGTTATAACCTGACTTATGGCCGTGATGTAACCGGGCTGGATGTACTGGCCTTTGCACATAACGACTTTAATATTACGACCGAACGCTGGAAAAAAACCGTTGAGCTTATTCGCGAGATAACAAAAGACGGTGAGTTCGTTGCTTACCCGGGAACAGAGTGGTGTGGTAGCTCCTGTGCCGGCGGTGATCATAATGTTATTTTCCTGCACGATGATGAACCGGAATTCCCTTACCTGAAAGATGGTACACACGTGCGCTCGGTAGACTGGAACGAAGACACCGGCTCAACCGTTGCCGATCCAGGTGCCTGGCCACTGGAAGAACTCTGGGCGGCTTATGTTGACGATCCGGAAGGGCACCTGTTAACCCCACATGTGGGTGGTCGTCGTTGTATCCTCGACTGGCATCATCCTGAACTGGAGAAGCTGATAGAAATTGGTTCTGCCTGGGGACACTTTGGCTGGCTATATGAAGATGCCATGCAGCGCGGTTATAAAATTGGTGCAAGCATGGCCGGTGACGAACATCGTGGTCGTTGTGGTGGTGGTGTACCGGGTACGGCCGTATTTGGTACCAAGGGTGGTATCTCAGGCGTGATTTCCCCTGAGTTATCACGCAAGGCCATCGGTGTTGCTTTACGTGAACGTCATACCTTTGCATCAACCGGTGAACGCACTTTTGGCTTAACAACCTGTGGCAAGTATATGATGGGTGACGAGTTTGAACACTCCGGCGCTGCACAAATTAATTACCGTTTTCTGGGTGATGCGGGCTGGGACGAAATTATTGCCTATGATCATGAAGGTGAAATCTGGCGGCGTGATTTGCAAAAAGAACTGGGTTACTCTGACCGCAAGATACGCTTCCGTTGGGGCGGCGCACGGATTAAAGACCGTTACCGTTGGGCTGTGTGGAAAGGCAAGATAACCATAACCAATGCAGTTATTAACGAATTTGAAGGACTGGGTTTTGAACACAAGGAAGAAACCTGCTGGCGTGAAAACCCGACCACGATTGGTTTTAAGAGCGATACCTATGGGGATGTCGATGCGATAGAAATGGATGTGTCGCATCTTGCAACAGCAACAATAAAAATAGAAGGCACGATTGACGGCTATGTAAAAGTAGGTGATCCGTTAAAAGGCAACCCATTCGTACATTGCCCAACCTTTACCTGGGAATTTACCGGCGAAGAATTACTTGAAGCAGCAAGGATGAAAAAAGATTTACCGGGCGTTGATATGTTTTTGGCAATGGAACGTATGAGTGATTCGCCTGCACCACGGGAAGTGACCGGTAACTTCGAAGTATCACCTAACAATGGGCCGCATGGTCATCGTCCGGTATACATTGTTGCACATCAGGTAGACGATGCAAAAATATGGACTTCTGCTTTGTTTATTACCTTTAAATAATAATAAAAGGCTCCTCCGCCCCTCACAAGGGTAAAAAGTATTTATACTTTTTACCCTTTTTTTTTAAGCTGTTTTTTCTAACTGTTTAGTCATAACAGCAATCCCTGCAACCATACCAACGACCGCTAACAATGACTCAAGTGATAAAGTAGAAATACCACTCAGCCCCTGGCCGATATTACAGCCATAAGCCATGATGGCGCCAATGCCCATCAGCGCACCACCGAGTACAGCCATTTTTGCCATGCCTTTATTGGGTGGGGTAATTTTAAATTGTCCTTTAATTATTGCCAGTACAAGTGAAACCACGGCTGTACCAATAACAAAAGAAATCGAGAAGGAGAATGCCGGTATTCGACCGGATAAGATAATATAACCAAAGCGTGCCATGGGCCCCGATACGGTGATTGCTGAAGGTCGGGTTGGATCAAACTCGTCCTGTGCCAGTACGCCGGTAATGTACCAACTGGTAACAACAAGCAGACCAATAATAATACCTGCGCCCAACATTGTTTTATCTGTAGATTGTTTCCAGCCCTTAAAAATAAACAGCAATAATATAACGGCAACAACAGCAAGCACCAGCCACTGCGGTAAACCCAGTATTGTTGCTATTCCTGCATCACTGACTAATTCAACCGAGGTCATCTCGGTAAGGGACAGTCGAACCGATTCAAGAAAACCAAACTGGGTAATAGACGCAACAAGTGCAAAAGAAACAAGCGCAAGCAGCGAATGCATACTGCCTTCCATACTTTTTACAATGGTTCGTGCAGCACAACCCCCGGCGAGGGTTGCACCAATACCAAATATAAAACCACCGACACTGGCACCAAACCAGTCCAGCGTGTGATTACGGTAAGACGACTCGGCAATGGCCACCATATCAAACATTTCCAGCAGTTGCGTACCGCTAATGCCAATTAGCAAGGTCACAGCAAACGCCAGAGCCTGGCGGTAATCTTTTATTAAAAGCAGGTTACTTGTTCCGGCAACCATACAAAAACGAAATGGTTGAACTATTACTGCAAATACAGCACCAACAGCCATACCGCCACCGACTAACCAGAGATTAAGTCCGCTCATTATTATTCCTCCCGTTTAAAAATGCCCTGTTATAATTTTTGCAGGCCGTGTTCTTTATAAATATTTATTGCCGTATCACTGAGCATAAATTCAAGGAACGGCTGGCCCCACTGTCCGGCATTGTTCATTAAACCAATATGGTAATCGGTGGTCACCGGTTTTTTTGTCTGGATATCGACCAGGTCGAAACTGTCAGGAAATATACGCGTATAGCGCAGAGCAAGGTGATAATAAACAACAGCCACGTCGGCAAGTCCCTGGTAAATAGCCTGTGGGACTTCGCGGTGGTGGATAGATTCACCAAATACTGTTTTGGCAGCGTCTCTGGCAATCAAATTTGCCAGGCTTGTTTTATCAAGGCCCTGCTCATCCGCCACTGTCATCAAGGTTTGTTTGTACACATTATAACTGGCAGCCTCGGTTACCGGGTTAGATATTGTCAGGCGCACATCGGCGCGTAACAGGTCGGCAACCCCCTGGATGGCTTTGGGATTACCTTTTTTAACCAGCAACACATTGTCGCGGCTGCGCGCAAAAGCCTTGTGTGAATCAAGTTGTTGTTCCTCAACCAGTTTGTCGAGAATATTTTTCGGGCTGATAAAAATATCCGGCCGCAGATTAAGCCGCAAATTACCCAGCATCACGCCGCCTTTCAATACCGAATCGAGGATAACCCGGGGTGGGGTGGTTGCATAAAAGATATCTTCTACTTCGGGGTGTTGTTGCAAAAAGTAGCGGCAACAGGCTTGCAGGGCCATATGATGGTTGCCATCGGAAAACACCACCAGTTTTGCCTGTACTGGATCGCCATGAAAATCCAGGCAAATATTCGACCCGGCCTGATTCCAGCTATTGCTGTCGGCGTAATCCCCCCGGCTTGCTTCCAGTGGCCAGTGTAATTGAGTGTCCATTGCCATAATATATGTAAGTTATTGATTGAAAGCAACTTTTCTATGCATTAAACAGCAAATTTTTGCTTAAACTGCGCCAAGTTTTAGAGTATACTAGCGCGCCTTGTCTGACCGCAGGCGGTCTTGCAAGCGAACCGCCAACATCTGGATTAGGCGGTTTTTTATATGGCTACATAGCTCAGCTGGTTAGAGCACAACACTCATAATGTTGGGGTCCCTAGTTCGAATCTAGGTGTAGCCACCATATCAATCATTAAGCCCGGTTTTCTTTACTAAAGAAGTCGGGCTTTTTTGTGGGTTGCAGTTGCTGATTGCTACTATGATTTCAGTGGCAGACTGATGTCCACTTTAAAACCTCCGAGTTTGTCTGAGCGGTTGAAATCAACATCACCCTTGTAGTCATTGACAATATCGGTCGATATCGCCAGACCAAATCCATGGCCTGTCATTTTTTCATCCAAACGAACGCCTCTCTGAGATAGTGCAGAAATTTTTTCCGGGTCAGCACCTGTGCCATCATCTTCTATACAAATGTGAAGATGTATGTCACTTTGTACTGTCAATAAGACGGTTTGTTGTGCCCACTTGCAAGCGTTATCCAGCAGGTTGCCCATTAGTTCCAGCATATCCTGCCGGTCAATATGGTTAATAGTGTTTTCATTAATATTATTAATAAATTGAATTGTTTTATCGGGATACATCATCTTAAGTGTATTAATAAGGTCCGGCAGATCATGTTGAAAAGAAAATATAGCGCCACTATATGTTGAGCCGGGCGTTGAGCCGGCGACCTGCGCACGTTTAAGAATGTGATCTGAAATCTGATAAATATAGTCGGTTTGTTTTAACAATAAATTTTTATCGTATTCATTAAAATTATTATTCTCGGATACCTGTTTAATAACAGTTAAGGGTGCTTTTATAGCATGCGCTAAATCACTTAAAGCATCCCGTGAGCGAAGCAGGCGTCGCTGCATCACATCGAGTAAATGGTTAACTTCGTTAATTAAGGGTTGTAACTCTGAGGGTGCATTGGTATCAAGTTTTTGTAATTGCCCCTGTTGCAGTTTTATTAACTCATTCTGTGTTTTATTGAGAGGCTTTAAACTTTTATGAAGTATAAATATTTGTAAGGTAACAAGGATGAACAGCATACCGGAAGAAACAATAGCAAACCAGTATTTAAACTGGTGAATATTATCGTTAATTGGATTCAGATCTTCCGCAACAACAATTGTGAGCGGAATGCCATATTTTTTATATCCAATACTCAGAAGGAGTAATGCCTGTTCCTCGGGGCCTGTCTGTATAGTTGTTGTTTTTTGCCCGGTATTAACTGGCGTGGTGTTTAATGTTGTATCCCATAAAGACCGGGATGCAAAAGATTGTTTATCCGTTAATATGACATAGTAATGACCGGAAAATGGCTGACTATAAATCTGGTCGATACGTATGTTATTTATTTCAAGCTGATTTTTTTTATTAAGTTTAATACTGCTTAGTAATGTTTCGGCATCGTGTTGCAAACGGGATGTAATATAATCTTCAGCAAGGCTTTGTATGCTCAGGCTAACCAGCAGCCATAATGCTGTAAAAATAATGATCAGGCTTATTAATAACCCACCACCTAGTTTGGATTGTAAGGATTGCATTAGTTATGGTCCTTAAAGACATAACCCTGACCACGTCGGGTTTCAATGCGCTCTTTTCCAAGAATCTGGCGTAAGTGTCGCACATAGACTTCAATGACATTGCTGTCTTTCTCTGAATCAAAATCATAGACATGTTCGGTCAGTTTTGTTTTAGACAATACTTTGCCTGGATTCAATAAAAAATAACGTAACAATCGGTATTCTACACCGGTTAGTTTATGTTCCTGATTATCTTCGGTTGTGACGGTTTGTTTTTCCTCGTCGAGAGACAGGCCGGCAACATCAAGTTTTCCTCCGGGCTGTTGACTTGAACGATGCAGTAAGGCGGTAATTCTTGCCAGCAGTTCTTCTACATGGAAAGGCTTACCCAGATAATCATCGGCTCCGGCTTTAAAACCATCAACACGTTCATGCCAGGCATTGCGGGCTGTCAGAACAATGACGGGCAGGTGATTATTTTTTTGTCGCCAGTTTTTGAGTACATCAAGTCCACTACGTTCAGGTAAACCCAGATCAAGTACGGCAATGTCATAGAGCATTTCATTACCCATAAATTCAGCCGATACGCCATTATCTGCTGCATCGACAGCATATCCTGCATTTTTCAAATACTTTTTGAGTGTAGCGACCAGATCTTTATCATCTTCTGCGAGCAATAATCGCATGTTTAGTCATCTTCTCTGCTTGAAATAACTTCACCATTGCTGGCATTAATATGCAATTCCTGCACGATACCACTTTGAGTAAGGATTTCAATTTCATATATTACAAGTCCATCTTCTTTTTCAAGCTCGACTTCAAGTATTTTTCCGGGGTATTTCCTGTAAATTTTTTTTAATATATTTTCTAATGGCAATATTTCCCCGTCATTAAGTAATCGTTTTGCCTCGATATAGTCATCATCTGCCTGGCCGGATTGCAAGGGTAGCAATATGGCCAGACAGATGAGTAATAAGTGTATAACGTAATTTCTCTTATTCATATTAAGTAAGTATACCCTAAATACAGTTTAATCATCCCACCTTCCATAGCCCGGGATGTTGATATTATGTTCATTAAATGATCCTTTTTCAGCCTTTAAATGGCAGCTATTGCATTGGCTAAAGCTTTGAACTTTGGGGTTTCCACTCACCATGCGTTTCGGAATTTCATTATGCTCACGTATAAAGTAAGGTGTTTCAGTGATTCTTAGCGGAATATCATTTTGGGAAATGGATCGACTAAACTTTTGAGAACGTCGATAATTTGATTTGTCCGCACTGTTTTTCGTTAATAACTGACTTATAGTCTGGTGGGTTTGTGGATCAAGCTCGGCATTGTCATCAAAATGCTTGTCGAGATGATCCATTATTTTTTCCCATGAGCGGGAAGGTAGTAAGCCTGGCGGATAAGCCATATGGCAACTTCCACATTCTTCCTGGTACACCGGGTTAGAAACAGCTGCAACACCAGAAGATTTACGTTTATATTTATCCCAGTCAAAATCACTGTCACTCCATACCACGGGGATACTGAGTATACTTATAGTAAAAATAACTGAACCGATTGCAAGAGTACTTTTCATTGTATATCTCCTGTTACTTTTGTTTCATAACTGACTTGCTGAGGTAAGCAAGAATATCGGCTTTTTCCTGTGCGCTGCATTCTCGCCCAAAAGTCCATTTGCAGTTGCGTTTAAACCATTTGTTAACTTTTTTCATGTTAGTGAGTCGCTTAGGGTTTTCGGTGGGCGACATGGGTTTGATGACTTTATTTGTTCTGATGTGCTTACCCGACTTATTGATATTACTCGTGTGGCAGGACGTACAACTGCGCTCACTAAATTTTCCAGTTGCAGAAAAACGTTGTTGCCAAAGCTTTTCCCCCCGTTCAGCGCTGGGCTGAGTCACTCCTTGAGAAGCGTATTGTTCAAATAGGTTTTGAACAACCCGGTTTTCAGCATGTACATGGCTTAAAGGGATAACGCTAATGGCGAGCAAAAATAAAATTAATTTTTTCATGATACCTTCCTTATTTAGAACCGCTGTCAGATGACTTAAAGCCGCTTAACATTGCGGATATCAGATTTTCTTTATGAATAAAACTTTCAGCAAGAACACCGAGCACATGGAAGAACACCAGAATAACAGTGAAGTTAGCAAAAAACTCATGGGCTTCTTCAAGGATATCTTCCCAGTACTCTCCAGAATCTACAAAAAATTGTGCTGCAGGACCGGCTTGATCTTCAGCCCCAAGTAAAAAAATACCGGTCGTGGTTGTCAGTAATAAACTTAATATTAAGAGAATAACCATCGCGCCACCGGCCGGGTTGTGGCCAATGTATCTTTTTGCCTTAAAGCGTAAAGTATCTTTTAAAAAACTGATAATGTTAGCCGGAGAATAGACAAAATTACTAAAGCGAGCGTATCGCGTGCCAATAAAGCCCCATATAATACGGATAACAAGCAGAGACAGAATCAGGTAGCCTGCCCAGCTATGGATAGTCATGTAATCATCTTCTGTAATGTAGGCAATGGTAAAAGCACTGACTAATGACCAGTGAAAGAACCGAACGAGAGGGTCCCAGACTTTTATTTGTGATAAATTACTCATGATTTTCGCCTTCTGTGTTTGTTTAAAATAAAGATAGCAGCCAAAGCTGAAACCAAGCTGAAAATGGCTACCGGTTTAACGCTGGTTGTAAAGCAGGTTATATTGCAGGTTGTAAGTCAATATAAGTTTTTGTTTTTATTGGTAATATATTGCTACATCAAGGAATACATTTGTCATCTGATTCTCCATACAGTCATGTTCGTGGCTCAATCAAACCGACTGACCGGGCAGTCTGGCAATGCAGTGCTAATTTGCACCGCCACATCTATGTGTTAGCAGGTGATAAGGCGTGGCAGAAAGCATTGTTGATAAGTATTTTGCAGGGCGTTGAAAGTGAAGTACTATGGCTAACAGATGAAGATGTAAATAAATGCACTGCTTCAATTGAGACCCTGCCTTTTAAAAAAGCTAAAAGCTGGTTAGGTAATGAAAAAAAAGTGGTTATCTATGATGCCAATAAAAATTTTGAGCCCGATAGCTTTGCGGCAATAAGCGGTATTATCGTAGGTGGTGGTGTATTATTTTTGTTAATGCCGGAAACAAACAGGTGGAATACGGTATATCCATTAGCTTTTGGTCAACGGTTATTAAAACGTATTACCGAATCACCTGAAATAATCGTTATTAATGAAACGGATGGTTTTATTAACATTCCTGAACGTAAACAAATTATAAATAATCCTGTTGCTAGGCTGGGGTTATATAAATCCGTTGACCAGCAACAGGCCGTGGAAATAATAGAACGACAGCTAACCGAACAGACGAATACACCGGTTGTGCTGGTTTCTGATCGGGGGCGGGGTAAGTCTGCCGCGCTGGGTCTGTCCGTTGTTAAGTTAATCGAACAAGGCATAAAACACATTATTATTAGCGCCCCGCGATTAGCTGCGACCGATATTATTTTTAAACATATTAAGGATAACCTGCCACAGGCTGAGATGAGTCGCGGTAGTGTAAGATATGCCGGATGTGTTGTGCAGTTTTACCCGCCCGATGAGTTACTCACTAAGGATATATCAGCAGATATATTATTAGTCGATGAAGCGGCGGCGATTCCGGTTCCGATGTTAACGGCTTTTCTAAATAAATATCCACAATGTGTATTTGCAACCACGGTACATGGCTACGAGGGCACAGGTCGGGGTTTTGCTGTGTGTTTTTACAAGGTATTGGATAAACTAAAGCCACAGTGGATTAAGCTTGATTTGCATACCCCTATCCGCTGGCCAGAGAATGATCCGCTGGAAAAATGGATATTTGAACTACTTTGTCTCGATGCAGAGTATGCAAATTTGCAACGGGATGATTTTAATCTGCAAACATTACAGCATCGCAAGCTTGGCAAAGATCGGCTTGCTGAAAATAATCAGCTTATTAAAGAAGTTTTTGCATTGCTGGTACTGGCACATTACCGTACCCGGCCCAGAGATTTAAAAAGCTTGCTGGATGACGATAATATTTCAGTGTATGCCAGTTTTTATAAAGAACACGTAGTGGCTGTATCGCTGGTGATAGCGGAAGGCAAGTTTTCAAAGGCGTTATCAACAGAAGTTTATCGCGGTAAGCGCCGTCCGACAGGGAACTTGCTGGCACAGACATTGACTTACCATTGTGGCGTTGAACATGCTGCTACCCTGAATTATGCGAGGATAATGCGTATTGCCGTTCACCCAAACCTGCAATTAAACGGTATAGGTAGTGCATTGCTTAAGTTTGTTTTAGTTAACGAAAAACAAAATGGCCGGGATATTATTGGTACAAGCTTTGGAATGAATATGGATTTACCTGGTTTCTGGGTGAAACAAAAGTTTAAGCTTATACGTATTGGTTTTACCCGTGAACAAACCAGTGGTGAACATGCTGCGGTTATGTTGTTAGCATTCACCGAAGAGGGGGAAAAAGTATATAAAGATGCGCTTGAAAGTTTTAATGGGAACCTTGCTTACTGGCTAAACGATGTTTTAAGCGATATAGATTCGCCATTAAAAGACAGGATAGAAGCCGCACATGTGATGCCTACTAACATGGCAGTAAGGGATAAAAAAGATATTGAGTCATTTATTGAGTATTCAAGGAACTACGAATTATGTATCGGAAGTCTGAACAGACTGGTTGTTTCCAATATGGAGCTGTTATCTGCCAACAAATTTCCAGAAAAGTTCAGGGATGTTTTACTTGATAAGGTAATAAACAGGAAAAACTGGAAAGACATTTCTGAAACAATGCATTTATCGGGGAAGTCTGAAGCCAGAAAGCTTTTCCAGCAGGCAATACGGTATTTATTGAAAAGTAATTAACACAATGCCGTATTATTCACAGATACGGTTAAGATTGTATGGTATATATTAACAAGTTTGTCACAATTAAGGAGAAAATATGAAACAGTTTAAAATAAAATACACAGGAATATTTTTTATAGCATTTAGTCTTGTTTTTAGTTCGGGCGTATACAGCAAAGAGCCTGGCAAAAAACCAGAAATTACAGTTTACAAAAGCCCAACCTGTGGTTGCTGTAAAAAATGGGTGGCACACCTGGAAAAATCCGGTTTTAACGTAAAAGCGATAAATCGTCGTGATATGCGTTCAGTTAAAGCACAATTCGGTGTTCATGGTGCTTACCGTTCATGCCATACAGCAAAAATTGGAAAATATTATATTGAAGGGCATGTTCCTGCCAGTGATATAAAAAGGTTAATAAAAGAAAAACCGGATGCGAAAGGGCTGGCAGTACCGGGCATGCCGATGGGTTCACCGGGTATGGAAGGCCATCGTAAAGATCGTTATTCAGTGTTACTGGTTGATAAAAAAGAGGGTGTAACAGAGTATAGCCGCCACTGACCTTATTATATTTACGGTGCAGGGTTGCAAGTCTTGAATGGGAAAGTAACAGCAATAGTCCTTATTGTGCTGTTTAGCCTTATATACCTGTATTTATATCAGACCGGTACAATCGATTCGTTGTTTCAGATTGAGACATTGCAGTCAAAATTACACAGTATAGGTAAGTGGGGCCCATTATTTATTATTGTGCTGATGGCCGCTGCAATTGTAATGAGTCCGCTGCCCAGCGCACCTGTTGCACTGGCATCGGGTCTGGTTTATGGACATGGCTGGGGAACAATCTATATTCTTATTGGTGCCGAGGCCGGTGCTTTGATAGCGTTTACGTTATCCAGACAGCTTGGCTATACTGCAATGCAGAAGCATTTTGGTGATAAAATAAAGAGCAAGTATTTAAATTCCGGCAAGCATCTTATGCTGGTTGTTTTTATTACCCGGCTAATACCTTTTATATCGTTTGATATTATAAGCTATGCCGCTGGCTTAACCAGAATAAGTTATCTGCAGTTTGCGCTTGCTACATTTGCCGGAATCTTACCGGCCAGTTTTTTACTCGCCCACCTTGGCACTGAGATGTCGGGAAATACAGCCGAACAGATGTTTATAACTATCCTGTTCCTGGGGGCAATTACTCTTATTCCCGGACTGATAGCTTTATATAAAAAATATAAACACAAGCATTAATTAATTATTATCAAGCCATTCAGATAAGGGGCGGGGCTTTCCCAGATAATAACCTTGCCCATAAGTAATGCCTATTTTACGCAGTTCTTCGACGTCTTCTCTGGACTCGACATATTCGGCAACCGTTTCCTGATTACGTAACTTGCTTATCTCATTGGTATAACGAATCATCGCATGGTCAACCGGATCGGTCAGCATGTCGCGGACGAAGCTCCCGTCAATTTTAACAACATCAAACGGCAGGTTTTTTAAATATTCGAAGGACGACATACCGGTACCAAAGTCATCAAGCGCAAAGCCGATACCATGTTGCCTGCAAAACCGTATAAATTCTTCAGCCTGCACCAGGTTGCCAATACTCGATGTTTCAGTAACTTCCAGTTCAAGTCGTTGCCAGGGAAAAGTATAGTGTTGAATTGCGTTTTTTACACAGGCCTGGAATTCAGGATGATTCAGAGTGCCGCCGGCAAGATTAATGTGTACAGAGTGTAGCTTGTTAATATGTTCGGGCTGTTTACAAATTATCTCAAGGTAGCTGGTTAAAACATGGATATCGATATCTACCATAAGCTGGTAGCGTTCTGCGGTAGGCAGAAACTGATCCGGTGGGAGGAAGTCACCGTTACTGTCCCACATACGAAGTAAAATTTCATAACTTATTTTGTCTGTTGTTTTTTGTAATGGCACTATATCCTGAGCAAAAAGTTCGAAGCGGGCAGGCCCTTCTTTGAGGGCTTCTTTGATTGCGCTAGCAATATTTATTTCAGTCTTTAACTTGTTATCGCTGTGCTCACTTTGCCTGTGTATATGTAATTTATTTTGCCCGCGTTTTTTTGCATTATAAAATGCGACATCCGCTACTTTGAGTAATTCTGTCAGGGTATATTCAAAGGGTTTAAAAGCAACAAGGCCAATAGATGCAGATACGCTTAGTGTTTCGCCATCCCAGACAAAACGAAAGTCACTCAGATCTTTTAATAAAGTTTCGGTTATCGTTGTTGCCTGCTGTAAAGACGTGTTTTTTAACAGAACAATAAAATCATCACCCCCGGTTCGGGCGATATCTGCTTCTGCCGGTAACGCTGTTTTTAAATAATGCGTAACAAGCTGAAGAAGCTCATCACCTGCAACATGCCCGACTGAATCATTTATGTTTTTAAACTGGTCAATATCAAGGTTTAACAGGACATGAGATGTTTGTTGTGGGTCTTGCAGTGCCTGATTAATTTTATCCTCTATCGCATAGCGGTTATACAGGCCGGTCAGTTTGTCATGCTGGCTCTGGTGACGTAAAACATCTGTTGTTTTGATGATTTTTGAAATCATCCGGTTATAACCATTGAATAACAGGCCGATTTCATTTTTTGCTCTGGTTTTAACGCTGATAAATTTATTTTTGTCTATATCGCTCTGATAAATGGCCGAAGCAAGTATTTCAAAAGGCTTTGTATAATACCGACTGATTCGCCATGCGATAAAAATACCAACACCGACAATAAACGGGAAGATTAGCATCAGGGTTATAAATTTTTCCTTTATTCGGGTGTTATATTGTTCTGGATTAATAACAATAATGGTATCACCGAGTTTAAAGTCATCCGCAGTAACCGGCAGTTTTATAAAAAGGCGGCCGTTAGCGTCAAAAAAAGGTTTGTTAGTGGTTATTTTCTCAAGGACATCCTGTCTGAGGTATTGTTGTTTACCGTGGGAGAAAATAGCCTGTTGCTTGTTATTATATAATTGCAGCGCATCGACTGATTTAAATCCTTCTATACGAAAGCTTATATCAGACAGGGTATCCGCTCTAGTATTGATAAGTGCCTTTAAAAGGTCATTGTTAATTGAACGACCAAGTGCGCTGGCTTGTTCAATAGCAAGTACACGACGTTCTTTAATATCAAACCGGCTAACCAGTAATAATGTACCGGCACCGACAGCAGACAGGAGTATAACCATTAATATAATTAACTGGGTACGTATACTGAGTTTTTGCCATGTTTTCCGTATATTCATAATGTCAGTATGAAAAGCAGTAACGATGTTTACTTTTCTATAGGCAGGGAATCATCGTTACCCCATTCTCGCCATGAGGCATCATAGTTTGATACATCATGTCCAAGTTCGCGTAATGCAAAGTAATTGGTGGATGATACCCGGCCAATTTTGCAATAGATAATAATTTTTTTGCCATAAGGAATATTGGAATAAAGTTTTTTTAATTCTTTTATCGGTTTTAATGCTGCAAACTTATTATCCTTAATCAGGTTCTGATTAAAAGGTACGTTGATTGCCGTTGGTATGTGCCCAAAGCGTTTAGCGACTGAGGTTTTTCCTTTGTAGGCATCCTCTGAGCGGGCATCAATAACAAGTTTTCTGTTGTTATAAATAGCCAGTTGGGTTGTAAATTTACTTGATAGTCGGCTGTGATCGATTGTTGCAACATACTTACCTGGTTTTATTTCTGGTTGCTGTTGTGAAACGGGCAAATTTTTTGCCAGCCAGTAGTTAAATCCATGGTCAACAATTTTGACATGTTTAATGCCATAAACTTCGAGTGTCCAGAATAAGCGTGCGGCATCAACCAGATCGCCATTGTCATAGATAATTACTTTTGAATGAATACCAATGTCTCTTTGTCGGAAGTATTGCTGTATTTTATCGGGCTTCTGGATTTGACCGTTTACTTTTTTATTAACATAGGTCAGCTCTACCGGAAAGCTTAGAGCGTTTTTTACATGAGTGACATCATAGTCGTTCTTATTTCGTGCATCGAGAATAACGTAGTTCGGATTATCGAGCAGTTTTACAAGCTCTTCCGGTGATATTCGCAGTGATTCGGCAACGGCAAGCTCACAGAGCAACCAGAGAATCAGTGACAGGCTTATTAATAATTTACGCATGGTTTTCCCTGTAATATGTTATTGTCAGCAGGACAATATTCTGATTACATTGCTGCATCAAGGTTCATTCCTTTTATATAGCGAGCAGCGGGAATTTTTCTTTAGATATTTCGGTGTCCGTTTTTCAAACTGGCCGGCCTGAAAAACATTGATATATCATGTAGATAGGAAGTTACTTGTGATTATATTTTAGCTTGCCCCAGACAATGCTGAATAACACAACAACAAGTAATGGCAGCACACCAATATTGACAAACCGCCAGCCAAAATTATGCTGTAGTGCGCCGGCAGACAGTGAAGATATTGCCACGGTCGAAAAGATTAGAAAGTCATTCAGTGCCTGGGTTTTGCTACGTTCAACGGCATGGTAGGTTTCTGTAATTAAGGTTGTTGCACCGATAAACAGGAAGTTCCAGCCTATACCCAGGAATACCAGGGCTGCCCAGTAATGGTTGACGGTCGTACCATTGAGGTTAACGAAAACACAGGCAAAACCAAACAGGGCGCCGGTAAGTAATATATTGTAAACTCCGAAGCGTTTAATCAAATGCCCGGTAAAAAATGACGGTGCAAACATACCCAGTGTATGCCACTGGATAACAAAAGAGGTATCACCAAAACTATGCTGATGGTGCATGGCAAGCGGGGTGGCTGTCATAACAAAAGACATAATACCGTAGCCCAGCATTCCACAGATAATACCTATAATAAATTTTGGCTGGGTTGCAATAACTTTTAACGGGCGGGGTTCGATACCTTCATCTTTGATAGCGGCAACGGTATCCGGTAGTTTCAGAAAACTTAGTGTAATGGCTATGAGCAGGTATATAATGATTATAGACGCATAGCTTCCAGCAAACATGGCAGAGGCGATGGACTCATGGGTATAGTTTGCCAGGTTTGGTCCAACAACAGCAGCAACCACACCGCCAAGCAATACATAGGAGATTGCTTTACTCTTTTTATCTTTTTCAACGGAGTCGGCAGCAACAAACCTGAAGTAGTTACCAAAACCGTTAAAAATACCAACCATCATTGTACCGAGCACAAACACCCAGAAAAGATTATTTATTATCGCAAATGTTGCCAGTGAGCCGCCGGTAATACCAAATAAGGTTGCCGTTAGAAAAGCCTGTTTACGACCAATTTTTTTCATCAGCATGGCAGCGGGTATGCTTGTTAACATAACCGCAATAAATAATACAGATAGAGGCAGGGTTGATAGTGATTTGTCAGGTGCAATCATTGAACCGGTTAATGCAACGGTTGTGATGATAAGGCTCATGCTGCTCATCATCAGTGCCTGACTAACTGCGAGAAGAGGAACGTTGCGTTTAAATGAATTCATTTTAGTATCACCGGATATTTTTATTATTAAGATTTAAAACATTGTAACTTAATGCGTTACTGAACTAAACAAGCCAGCATGCGCCATTTTTTAAAAATTTGCACTGGTTAAATATTAACCACTCTTGTTTAGAGTATATAAAATTCGCAAAAAACGTTTCGTCTTTATGGTTTTGGTTTCAAACTGCAAAGTTTATTTAAGATTAAGCAATCTTACTTAAAACTAAAACTTATTTTTATCTGGAATTAGACTATAGTTGTAGTACAGTTCACAATTATAAGAAAAGCTGCAAAATATAATTACAAAAACCATTATTCTATTTTAAAGACCAAATGTGTTCAGAAGTAATAGATTAATTAGAGACTCTGGTGCTACTGCGTAGCACCGGTTTATAACAGTTGTTTATTAATAAGGAGTTGTTAATGAGTACTGATTCCAACACGCTAGATAAAAAAAAGAAGAAACAGCAAAAGTCTGAATTTAATCCAAATCTGTCGAACCAGTATCTTGACCGGCTTAATCTGGACATTCAGCCCCGTGAAGACGACGATTCTATTGCTGACGACCTTGATGATTCTTATTCTGGCTTAAGTGAGCGTATCGAAAACTGTATGGCCATGACAATGGAAGCCTTTCCCTGTTTTGACTTTCAGTATCCATCGGCGGCACTTTCCCGTAAACCTACTTTTGAACACCAGTATGAAATTCTCTGGTCAAAATATAATGTGCATCAGGACGCGGCTGCGCTTTATGTACATATTCCTTTTTGCCGTTCAAAATGTTCATTTTGCTACTTTACTGTTGCGGCAAACCGGGGTGAAGATGAAATTGATGTTTACTTAAATGCGCTCGAAACTGAAATTCAGCGTATATCTCCGCATGTGCAGGACCGAAAGATAGAATCTGTTTATATCGGTGGTGGTACGCCCACTTATTTAAGTGCGCGCCAGTTAGAACGATTGTTTAAAATGCTATACAAGTATTACAACCTTGATAATGTTAAGGAATGGTCGATAGAAAGTACCCCTACACTCGCCACTGAAGATAAAATAAAAATAATGAAACAATACGGCGTTAACCGTTTCAGTTTGGGTATTCAAACAACGCACGATCATATTCTTAAAAACCTTAACCGTTCTTTTGAACGCAAAGATATTGAAAATGTAATCGAGTTGTCACGTAAAATTGGTATAGACAATATTAATCTTGACTTTATGTACGCTTTGCCGGGGCAGTCGATGGATGACTGGCACAGTACCCTGACGAATGCGATTGCTCAGGATATTCCCGGGCTGACTGTTTATTCACTGGATTTACACGAGAGTACTCAGTTTTTCAGGAAGAAAGATGAGCTGAGTTTACCTGATCTGCAAATGCAGTTAAAAATGTACGATGATGCTATCGAGATATTTGATAAAAACGGTTACAAAAAAATAAATAATAATATTTTTGCAAAAGAAAAATCCATGTACATACATCAGAACCGGCGTTGGGAAAACCTGCCATTAATTGCTGTTGGTGCAGGCGGTCAGTCGTATTCACCAGGTTATGCCTACAGAAATATTCCAACACTTAAAATATATATGGATGCAATTAAGAATAATGAATCTATCTTGCATAAATATACGCCGGTCGTGGACGGTCAGGAATTTTATCGTGAAGGGGTTTCGATGATTCGCTTTGCGCAACTTGATAAAGCGGCATTTGAAGGTCGCTATGGTTCACCTTTTAAGGAACGCTTTGAATTTCTGATTGATACATTGATAGAACTTGATTATATGGAAGAAACCAAAGATGAGCTGCGCTTAACAAAACGTGGACTGCATCGCTCCAACATGATCAGTATGTTTTTCTATTGTGACGATGTTAAGAAAAAACTGGTCGACCATCTGTACGTTGCGCATGCTCCGCAAATGCAGGCATTGCGTTCGGTTGGTTTAACTGAACAACGTAACTTACGTTAGCGGAATTAACTTTGTATAAAATTAATAATCCAGTCTCTTTGTAGTTCATGGTCATCCGATTGCAGCAGAGATGCACGGGCACTTTTGCGTTGTTCTTTAGCAAGGTTTTTTGATTCGAGCTTTATAATAAGCCTGACATAGTTTTTGCTGAATTCAGGGTGCCCCTGGAAAGTTAATATATGCTGGTCTACACAGAAGCCGGAATAAGGACTCAGGTTTGTCTCTGCAAAATTAACAGCATTTTCAGGCAAACGGGTAACATGATCCTGGTGGCTTACAAGGCTGAAGATAAAGTCCCGCTGTGGCTGCATCCAGCTAAATGCCTCGGTGATGTGAGTGGCAGTTATTCCGATTTCCCAACCTTTGGGATTTTTTTCAACACGGCCACCAAGTGCCTGCGCAATTAACTGATGGCCGAAACAAATTCCGATTAGTTTCTTTCTGTGGTCATGCAACCTGACAATAAAGTGCTGCAATTGCTGTATCCATTCAATATCATCGTAGGTGCTATATTGACTGCCGGTAATAATATAACAGTCACACTCGTCGATTGTTTCAGGATATTGCATATCAAAAACGTTGTAACTGTTAAATGAAACACTGTTTTTATAACTTTGTTGCAGTGGAGACAGCAGTTCAATAAATTTGTCGGTATAACAACCATACCTGCGAATGATGGCCGGGCTTAAAGGGTCGGCATCTAATATTCCAATTTTCATGTTTAAGGCCGGCTTTTTATTGTGAGTAATTTTATTTATGTTAAATTTGGCTATACTATCAGGAATTATAGCGAAAAAAGTTAAATTATGAGTAATAAACGCAAACATCCTCGCTTACCTTTACCAATGCAGGTTGAGGTGAGTGTAGAAAACCAGCAGCCGGTAATTATGAAAACCCGTGACATGAGTGATGGCGGCGTTTTTCTTGAAGAAAACAAAAATATTATTCTGCAAATGGGGGTTAAGCTAACTTTAAAAGTGATTGAAAGTGTTCAGGGTGATGAGCCGCCCGAAATTTCGGCAACCGTTGTGCGTGTTGCCGAAGACGGTGTGGCGGTGCAGTTTGACTTTGACTAGGCCGGTCTGAATATTAGCAGAAATTTTATTCCTGTATTTCCTGCTCCATCATTTCCAGACTGGTGTGGCGTACATTTTTTCCTTTTACCAGATAAATAATATATTCACATATATTCTTTGAATGGTCGCCAATACGTTCTATTGCACGTGCAATCCACATTACATCCAGCATACGGGTTATCATCCGTGGGTCTTCCATCATAAAGGTTAACGACTGGCGCATAATACCATCGTATTCCTGATCCAGAGATAAATCCTCTTTGGCGACACGCAATGCCGCTTCAGTATCGGTTCTTGCAAAGGCATCCAGCGTGTCGTGCATCATGCGGGCAACGTGTTCACCCAGGTTTTGTATTTCGTGGTAACCATTTTTGGGGCGTTCCTGTTCCGACAAACGTAAACCCATGCGTGCAATACGCTCGGCCTGATCACCAATACGTTCAAGATCGGTAATGGTTTTAATAACTGCAACCACCAGCCGCAGATCCGACGCGGTTGGCTGACGTCGCGCCAGTATCTGGCTGCATTCTTCATCAATTTTTACTTCGGCAGCGTTTACTTTAACATCGCGCTGGACAACAGCGTGTGCAAGTTCGGTATCGTCATCGACAATCGACTTAATGGCATTATTAATCTGTTGTTCAACCAGCCCACCCATCTCAAGGACACGGTTACGAATTTCTTCCAGTTCAATATTAAATTGATGAGAAATATGTTGTCCAGCTTTTGGATTGTCCATCTTTTAGTCTCCAGTTTATCTTTATTAGCCGTAACGACCAGTTATATAGTCTTCGGTCTGTTTCATCGACGGGTTGGTAAATATATTATTGGTATCATCGAACTCTATCAGTTTACCCATATATAAAAACGCCGTATAGTCTGAAACACGAGCTGCCTGTTGCATATTATGAGTAACGATAACAATGGTGTAATTTTCTTTCAATTCGTGAATCAGTTCTTCTATTTTCAGGGTAGAAATCGGGTCGAGTGCAGAAGCGGGTTCATCAAGCAGTAGTACTTCCGGCTCTATTGCGATAGCGCGGGCAATAACAAGACGCTGTTGCTGACCACCGGACAGGCCAAGTGCGCTGTCATGCAGACGATCTTTTACTTCATCCCAGAGAGCCGCCCCCTTTAAAGATTTTTCAACGATTTCATCAGTGCGGCGGCGATTTTTTTCGCCCTGTAACCGTAGACCGTAAGCGACATTTTCATAAATAGATTTTGGAAACGGGTTGGGTTTCTGGAAAACCATACCTATTTTCTGACGCAGGTCTGCTACGTTAACACCCCTGGCATAAATATCCTCGTCATGCAGATGAATATTGCCTTCAATACGGCAGTTATCCACCAGATCATTCATCCGGTTAAAGCAACGCAGCAAGGTCGACTTGCCGCAACCACTTGGGCCGATAAATGCCGATACACGTTTTTCAGGAATACTCAGATTAATATCGTACAGGGCCTGCTTCTGGTCGTAATACAGGCTCAGATCGTTAACTGTCAGGCATGGTTTTTCCTGCGCAAGTTTATCGCTATTATCATTAACCGATTCAATATCTTTTTTTGCGGTGATAATGCTTTGTGTATAGTTTGTGTCTGACATAATATTTCCAGTCGATGTGTTTAACGATTAAGAATCGAGGTGACGATATTTTTCACGCAAGTGGTTACGTATCCAGATTGCCGATAAGTTAAGGATAACAATAACAAGCACCAGCAAAAACGAAGTTGCATAAACCAGTGGACGGGCAGCTTCTACGTTGGGGCTTTGGAAGCCAACATCGTAAATATGAAAGCCGAGGTGCATAAATTTTCTCTCCAGATGCAGGAAGGGTAGACTGCCATCCAGCGGTAATGATGGTGCAAGCTTGACTACACCCACCAGCATTAAAGGGGCGACCTCACCAGCAGCACGTGCGATGGCCAGTATCATGCCGGTCATCATTGCCGGCGTTGCCATTGGGATAATAATGCGCCATAACGTTTCAGCCTTGGTCGCGCCCAGTGCCAGGCTGCCTTCTCGTAATGCTTTAGGTATGCGCGACAAACCTTCTTCGGTGGCCACAATGACAACCGGTACAGTTAATATCGCAAGCGTTAGAGACGACCACAACAAACCAGGTGTACCAAAGGTAGGGGCAGGCAGGGCTTCGGGATAAAAGATTTGATCAATCTCGCTGCCGATAAAATAAATAAAGAAGCCCAGGCCAAAAATACCATACACAATAGAAGGAACACCGGCCAGATTATTAACGGCTATACGAATAAGCCGGGTTACAAATCCCTGCTTTGCATATTCGCGCAGGTAGATAGCTGTTATAACACCGCATGGCGTGACCAGAATCGCCATCAGGATAACCATCAGTACAGTCCCGAATATAGCCGGGAAAATACCGCCTTCGGTATTGGCTTCGCGTGGCTCGTCAAAAACAAACTCAGCTAATCGAGAAAAGTAAATACTGATTTTCTGAAAGACATTAAGCCGGTTAGGCTGGTAGGCGCGTACTATTTTGGCTAATGGGATGGTAACAGTTTGACCACTCATTATTTTTGCAGAAACAGTATAGGTTGTTGCTTCGGCGTAGAGTTTAACCAGTGCATTTTTCTGCTGGTTATATAAGTCATTAAGGGCGCGTTTTTCACTTTCGATAAGCTTGTAAGCTGATTTGTCTGTTACACCATCCAGTTCGAGTCGGCGCTTCTTTAAACGAAGTTGTTCCAGCTCGTAGTTAATACCGCCAATTTCATGTTTTTCAATATCACGAATCTTGTCATGTAGCTGGTTTGCTTCGTCAATCAGTTGTTCAAGTTGTTGCCATAAAGGTTTGTTAGTTTTTAGTGGTTGGCCATTTTTAGAGATGCCTAGCAGGTAGCCATAAAAATTCCCCCACTCACGACGCTCAATGACGGTGAGTTCTTCAGGATAGATTATGCTTGTGTTTTCAGGAAAAATAACCCAACGGAAATCACTGCCCAATACATCGCGGTTGCCAACCTTAATTAAAGACCGCTCAATAACTTCTTTATCGGTTTTAATATCGATGCCGGAATCAATTAATCGCTGTACTGGCACCTCTGAGGTATCAACAATTTCACCAACCAGGGTTGTTCTGCCAGTCTCATTAACCAGTTCAGCCTGTATTATCTGCGCTGGCCAGAAATGACTTAAGCCTTTAACAGCAATAACCATTAACAGGCCAACGACAACAATAATACTGATACTGACAGCAGATGCATTCAGCCAGATAAAAGGGTCGCCACTTTTAAACCATTTTTTAATCATAATGAACTGTACTTGCTGCGTAAGCGTTGACGAATAAGTTCCGCTGCGGTGTTAAATACGAAGGTAAATAAAAATAATACCAGTGCGGCAAGGAACAAAATACGGTAGTGTGTGCTGGCCACTTCGGCTTCGGGCATTTCTACTGCGATATTGGCGGACAAAGTTCGCATGCCCTGGAATATACTTAAATCCATTACCGGGGTGTTTCCGGTTGCCATTAACACAATCATGGTTTCACCAACAGCGCGTCCCATACCGATCATTATAGCCGAGAAGATACCGGGGCTGGCGGTTAAAATAACAACGCGGGTCAGTGTTTGCCACGGGGTTGCGCCCAGCGCCAGTGAACCAAAAGTTAAATGCTTGGGAACACTGAAGATAGCATCTTCGGCAATCGAGAAAATAGTCGGGATTACCGCAATGCCCATAGCAACACCGACCACAAGCGAGTTACGTTGATCAAAGTTAAGCCCAAGCGTTGCTTTTAACCAGTGTTTAATATCACCACCAAAGAATACAACTTCCATTTGTGTGCTCACAGATAATGATAACCAGGCTAAAAAGACAACAACCGGGATAAGCAAAGCTGCCTGCCAGCCTTCCGGTATCAGCAGGCGATATTTTTTTGGCAACTTTTGCCAGCCGAAGGCAAAAGCCAGGATACCGATGGGCATTATTAATAGTAAACTGAATACACCGACCAGATGCTCTTCCATAAAGGGGGCAAGCCACAGGCCGGCAAGAAAACCAAGTATAACCGTTGGCAGTGCTTCCATAATTTCAATGGTAGGCTTTACGAAGGTGCGCATTTTAGGTGCCATAAAGTAGGCGGTGTAAATCGCACCCATTAAAGCCAGTGGTATGGCAAACAACATGGCATAAAAAGCCGCTTTAAGAGTACCAAAGGCCAGTGGCATAAAACTGTATTTTGGTTCAAAGTCATTATCTGCCGACGAAGACTGCCAGATATATTCTGGTTCTGAATAACTTTCATACCAGACTTTTTCCCATAATATTGACCATGACATTTCTGGGTGTTCGTTTTCAATATGCCACGCGCTAATCTGTTGGTTACTTGCGGTTAATAACAGGTCGGCACGAGGAGATAAGGCTGCGTGTTGCAGGTTTGTGTTTGCCAGCATTACGCTGGCAACATCACGTTGCGCAGTTGCATTGAATATTGTTATTTGTCCTGCATCACTTACACTGATAAAACCTTTACGGCGTTGTTCGGTTTCAATATCGTTAATCGCACCCTGTTGCGGTTTAAATTTTCGAATAAAGGTTAACTGCGGAATATTATTTTTGTTTACCGGAAACCACTGGGCTATTTCACCTTCGTTATTACCCACCAGCAGGGATATGCCACCGGTTAAGAATGATAAATGGGTCAGTGTTTGTTGCGCTTTAAGCAGGTTAATGCTTTGTATCACTTTTATGTTTTCCAGGTCGCTGGTATCAATAACCGTCGTCTGACCTTTAATAGTTGCTACATAAAGTGTGCGTTGCAACGGATCCATTAATACATAACGCGCATCCTGTATTTGTGGCAGGCTTATTTCTGACTGACTATACTCAGCACTGGACTGTTCATCTTCTTCATCAAGCAGGCCGGCTTCTTCTTTTTCAAGCAGTGACATAACCAGCCGGCCATCGTCAGTTATTGCAACAATGCTAGCCTTGTCTTCGTCCTGTTGATAGCTGATATCCAGCAGGGCTTTTTTATTTTTATCGACAATAAGGGGCTGCTTTCCGGCAGGAAAAATAATTTCTGGCTCAATATGAATTTTGTCGTCAGGGTAACTTATTTTAAACTGGTGGCGAACAATAACTGCATGGCCATTGCTTAAACCGAAAGCAACGGTATTATTCACCTGGGTGGACAGCTTAAAACTGCTGACGCTTGCCTTTGAATTAAATAATTTAACAGTTTTAATCTGTTTGCCATTTTGAGCATCGAAAAACACGGCGTAGCCCCGGTCGGTATATTGCACGGCAATCTTGTTTTGTTCTTCAATGGCGAGGTGCAGGGTATTGCCATATTCACTGCTCAGAGAATACTGGCTTGTTTTACTAACGCTGGCATCTTTAAACAGTGGGTATACGATATACAGCAGGTAAAAGAAAATAAGCATAATGGCAACAATGACACCAATACCACCGGCCGCCATATTAAAGGCGGTGAGTTTGTCTTTTAAGCTGCGGATCCGGGTACGCGAAAAGTGGGAAGCGGCAGTATCAGTGTTATTTTTCATGCAGGCAGTTTAGTTGTTTTATATGACAGTTTTATGACAGCATGTTGTTAACTCGTATTATTAATCTATTTAAAAACAATGGCTTACATGGTTTTGTATGGGCCTGGTTATGTAATATTACAAATTGTAATATTTGCCACTCGCTGGAGCAGGAAAGTGGCTATCTGCATTGTTTATAAGTCGTGTACCACGGAAATAAGAACAAAAAAAACCCCGGTTGAACCGGGGTTTAACGGAGGGATAAATTACTATTTAATTTTTTTCAGATACTTCTTAACAATCTTGCTGCTTAAAGGGATATAGCCATCTTTAACGACAACCTTCTGGCCTGTTCTGGAAAGAATCATTTTAATAAATTCATGTTCCAGTGGAGCAAGTGGCTTGTTTGGCTGCTTGTTTACATAAACGTAAAGGAAACGGCTTAGCGGGTATTTACCAGACGCTGCATTTTTAGTTGATGCAGCGATAAAAGGTTTGCCTGGCTTTTTGGTTAAGGGCACTGCGCGAACCCCAGAGGTTTTATAACCGATACCGGAGTAACCGACACCGTTTAAAGACGTTGTCACTGACTGAACAACAGAAGCTGAACCGGGTTGCTCGTTTACCGTTGACTTGTAGTCACCTTTGCAAAGTGCTTTTTTCTTGAAGTAACCATAAGTACCTGATACAGAGTTGCGGCCAAAAATTTGTAAAGTACGGTTTTTCCATGAGCCTGTCATACCAAGGTCGCCCCAGCTATTAACCTGTTTTTTCAAACCGCATTTGCGTGTGGATGAGAAAATGGCATCTACCTGTGGAATGCTTAAACCTTTTATCGGGTTATCTTTGTGTACATAGACGGCTAAAGCATCGATAGCGACGGGAATAGCGGTTGGCTTGTAACCGAATTTCTTTTCAAATGCCTGCAATTCCTTATCTTTCATTTTACGGCTCATCGGGCCAAAGTTTGATGTGCCTTCGGTTAAGGCCGGTGGTGCAGTAGATGAACCCGCCGCCTGAATCTGTACGTTTACATTCGGGTATAAGCGTTTGAATTCTTCTGCCCAGAGTGTCATCAGGTTTGCCAGGGTATCTGAACCAACGCTGGAAATATTGCCAGAAACACCGCTTGCTTTGTTGTAAGCCGGGATCTTACTGTCAATTTTTGCCGCTGCCATAGCAGTTGGGGCAAACGCAAGCTGGCTCGAAAGCAGACCAACGGTTGCAAAGCTTAATAGTTTTTTCATTTTTATAACTCCTGTGAAGTCGTTTTATTACAGTATTTAAAATTTATTGCATTTATTTGAAAGTGATTATGCGATGTCTTTATGAACTAAAAGTGACATTAATATGACAGTTTTATGAATCCTGTTGGGGATTGCCTTCTTTTATAAGTCGGGTTTCCGGGAAAATACAACTAAACGTACTGCCAACATTCAGCTCGCTGACGATGTTAAGCCGACCATCATGCCTTTCAAGAATATGTTTAACGATGGCCAGTCCAAGACCGGTGCCACCGGTTGCACGGGAGCGATCCACGTTAACCCGGTAAAAGCGTTCGGTTAAATGCGGGATATGTTGTTGCGGGATACCTGTTCCGGTATCTTTTACGCTAAACAGTCCCTGGCCATCGGTAACTTCCCAGCTAATAAGAATCTCACCTTTGTCAGGGGTATAACGTACCGCGTTATTCACCAGGTTTGAAAACAGGCTGTATAACTCTTCATAGTTACCACGTAAGTTGGTGTCGCTTTTTATATCCAGCGTTATTTGCTGTTGCTTATCACCACTGAGCAGTGTTGCTGACTCTTTTATTGCGGTGAGCAGTGCGGCAATCTCAACCACGTTGTCATGTTGGTCGGTAGGGCGTGTTTCAAGCTTAGATAACGACAACAAATCACTGACCAATCGTTCCATTCGTTTTGACTGGTTATACATCGTTTTTGTAATTTTAGTTAATTTTTCAGGATCAGTTGGTGGGTTATCCTTGATTGTTTCGAGATACCCGGAGATAACCGTAATAGGAGAGCGCAGTTCGTGTGAAGCGTTGGCTACAAAGTTGCTACGCATTTCTTCGAGTTTGTTTATATGGCTAATGTCCCGGCAAATAATAAGTAACTGTTTTTTTACGTAAGGAATAATTTGCACGGAAAGCTTTTTAGCCGGGTGCTCAGGGGAAGCAATATGCAATTCCCGACTGTAATCCTTTTTATTTAAATAGCGCATAAAGGCCGGGTTTCTAAACAGATTGCTAATGGCCTGATTGGCATCCTGAGGATAGCGAATTCCGACCAGAGATTCGGCTGCTTTATTTGACCAGTCGATATGTTTGTCTTTATTAAGAATAATCATTGCATCCGGCAGCGCCGAAGTGGCTTCCTGAAAGCGGCGGATAGTTTTGTTTAATGCATCTTTGTTCTTATTAATGGTTTTTTCCATTATGTATAACTGGTGAAAAATTTCACCCCAATAACCTTTACTGTCGGGTAGTTGGGTTTGTTCACGTTTTAACAGCCATTGGTGAAGTCTGGAAATATTTTTAAAGGTAAAAATAATATAGGAAAATAGAACAACGCTTATAAACAATACTGAAAGGTCGAACAGGTAACCCGCTGCAGCCGCAAGGGCACAGTAAAATAGTAAAAACCAGAGTTCACGTTGTAATTGTGGATGCATTATTGTGTGGACAGCCGGTAGCCAGAACCACGAACCGTCTGGATAAGGTTATGGTTATCGGATGGCTCCAGTGCTTTTCTTAAACGTCGAATATGGACATCAACGGTGCGTTCTTCGACATAGACACTGTCACCCCAGACACCGTTGAGTAATTGTTCACGGCTGTAAACTCGTTCAGGTGAACGCATAAAAAAAGCCAGCAGGTTGTATTCGGTTGGTCCAAGTTGAATGGTTTGTCCTTTTGATGAGACCCGGTGTGAGGCATTATCAAGTGTCAGGTTGGCGACGTTAAGGACTTCTGAAGAAGGCGTTGAACTTGTCCGGCGTAGCAAGGCGCGAATACGTGCATGCAACTCTTTAGTTGAAAAGGGTTTACTGAGGTAATCATCGGCGCCGCTTTCGAGGCCTTCGAGCATGTTTTCTTCTTCTGTTTTTGCAGTCAGCATGATGACAGGGATATGACGGGTTTCATCTTTTTTGCGCAGGCTCTTAACATAGTTAACGCCACTGATACCCGGCATCATCCAGTCGAGCAGGATCAAATCCGGTAGTTGTTGTTTAATCCAGGCCTCGGCTTTATGTGCATCGCTGGCCTCGATACACTGATAATCATCTTCGAGTGACATCATTATCATTTCACGAATCGCGTGTTCATCATCGACGATTAGAATCACCGGCTTTTTAAGGTTTGAACTGTTCATGCTGCCCATTAAAACAGAGGTATATGACAATTTTATTACAATTTATATTTGCCAGATATAACAAGATGATAATTCTGTAAGCTATGCAGGCACTTGTTGTCTTGATGCCTTTTACGTTCTCGGGTGTCAAATCTGCCGTTGGAAAATCCCTTGTTTTTCAAAGGCATAGTAAATTCTAATATACTAACGCCATATTTATGACTTTTTACAGAGATATCGCTGAACTAAGTGTTTGATTCCCGGTCTTAAACACTACATATATAAGCAACGACTGTTGGTACAGTAACTGCATTATTGAATATGTCATATTTATTATGAATTCTCCTTAGGTTAGGTAAACTTCCGGGCACTTTCCCTCAAAGTGCCCTTTTTTTTAGTGCCAGAAAAATTCTCGCTTGTTACACTCAAATCCATGTCTATTTTAGAATCTAAAACCATTTTTAGTGGTCGCATTGTTACGCTTAAACTTGAAAAAGTGCGGTTGCCGGATAATTCTCTGGCCGATTACGAAATGGTTTACCATCGGGGCGGGACGGCGATTGTTGCAATCAATGAAAATAATGAAGTTTGTTTATTAAAACATTATCGACCCGCAGTGCAGGACTGGGTATGGGAAATTCCAGCCGGTATGTTAGAAAAGGACGATGCTTCAACGCTGGCACGGGCACAAACAGAGTTGCAGGAAGAAACCGGCTTTAGAGCCGCTAAATGGCAGGCGCTGGGT
>JALTLP010000375.1 GCA_027001895.1 Chromatiales bacterium
GTTTTCATTAACTGGCTGGCAACCATTCTTTTTACAAACATCGGTAATCTTTCCATCAGGTCAGGGGCGGGCTGGTGCTGGCCGAAGCGTTGCTCCATTGCCTGTGTATAGGCAGACAATGCTGTTGCGCTGTAGTTGTTTTTACAGTCACGAATAACATTGGCAGCGAGAATCGCAGACTCTATTGCCGGGCGAATACCTTCACCGCTTTGTGGGTAGGCCAGGCCGGCGGCATCACCAATAAGCAACACGTTATCGTCCACCATGTTGCGAATAGCATGTGGATAAAGCAGATAGGCGTGGCCGGCAAATTTTTCAGATATGTCTGCGGGTATCTTCCCCTGTTGTTTAAGTTGCTCACAAAAGGCCCGGACATGACTGGTAAGTTTACTTTTATCTTCACGCCCCAGCCCAACATTAAGGTAATCTCCCTTGCGAAAGACCCAGCCGTAACCGGCAAGGTCGGGAGTAAAGAATAGTTCGGGAACTTCTTCTTTTATTGAGCAGTTCGCTTTTTGTTCTTCGTTTAATTTAAACTCGACTTCCTGTGCGGCAACGGCAAGTTCGCTTACGCCTTTGGAACCGATAGCTCGGGCAACCGGGCAAAAGTGACCGCCAGCACCCACTACCAGTTTAGCATTGTATTTATCATTAACCCGCCAGCCATCGGTCGTTTTTTCCATGCCATTAAAGGATTCGCCAAGGATAAGTTCGGCTTCGCAGCGTTGTAACAGATAATTATCGAATTCAATACGGCGAATACCGTAGCTAACCGGTTCACCTTCGTAATGTGATTCAACCTGTTTTTGCCCAAGCTGACTTATTTTAAAACCTGAAATTTTTTGTAACACCCGGCCGTTAGCATAGTCATCGAGATCGATATTGAGCACGCGCATAACTTCGGGGGTGACCCAGCCGGCACAAATTTTTTGTCGAGGAAAGGTTTGTTTATCAACAATACCAATAGTAAGGCCACTGTCTTTTAACGCATAGGCTAAAGTGGAACCGGCAGGCCCTCCACCAATAATCAGCACATCAAAGGATTGTGTTGCCATCAGCTGGTTTCTAACGATTCAGCTTTGTTGTGTGCAGCGCCTGTATTTTTTAGCTGTGGCGCATCAACTGCATCGAGTTCATACACGTGTTCACGTGACCATGGTATAAAATTATTTTCAGTATGACTGAATACGACCTGGAATAATTGCAGTTCGCCAACATCGAAGGCAGCCTTGGAACCATGCAGGTAGAGTTTCCAGGCTTTGTAAAATTCCTCATCCATCATTGAGGTGATTTCTTCTTCATGGTTTTCGTAACGAATAATCCAGTCCTGTAATGTTCTGGAATAATGTAAACGAATATTTTCAACATCGAGTGTTGTTAGTTCATTCGGCTCAAAAATATTCATCATCTCGCTTAAGGTCGGTGGGCAGGCACCGGGGAATATACGTCGTTCAATCCAGGCGTTCATTGGTCCACTAATGACCCGGCCAATGCTGTGTACCAGTCCACGACCATTGGGTTTGAGACTGCGCTTAATAACTTCACCGAGTTCCCTGTAGTCACGTTTGGCAACATGTTCGAGCATACCTACAGAAACAAATACGTCGAATTTGCCCTGGATATTGCGGTAGTCTTCCAGCACATATTCAACTTTATCGGTAAGGCCTTCGTAAAGCGCACGTTGTTTGGCGTACTTCACCTGTTCTTTGGAAATATTATAAGCGGTTACCTTCACGCCATAGTGTTTTGCCATAAAGCGTGCCAGGCCACCCCAACCACAACCGGCTTCGACAACTGTATCACCCGGTTTAAGCTGTAATTTGCGACAAATATGATGCAGCTTGGCAACCTGCGCCTGCTCCAGCGTCATATTAGCCTGCGGGTAGTAGGCACAGGTGTATTGCATTTCTTCGTTATCGAGCCAGAGTTTGTAAAAGTCATTACCGATATCGTAGTGGTGGTAAATATTTTCTTTGGCCTTGTCGAAGGAATTAAAAATCCGACGGTGTCCCAGCCACAGAATAAGCTGGCGTAACCAACTGCCTTTACCGCGGCCATAAATACCACGGTAAATCTCAGCCATAAAATCAGCGAGGTTTCCTTCAAAACTAACCCGGCCAGAACTGTACAGGTCGCCCCAATGCAGTTCAGGATCGGCAATGGTTTTTAACAGTGCACCGCGATCATGGTAGACCAGTACGCCGATCGGGTTAGAGCAAGGTGGCGTCACTTCAACACCGTCCCATAAACTGATACGTACAGGTGGGCTGCCAACGACTTCAATCATTTTGCGGGTTAGCCAGCGATCCAGCGGGGTAACATTGGCATAAAGTGGCTCAGGTAAGTTTTTTGCAGCTTCACTTTTTACTGAATTTGGGGTTTCGTTGCTGGAATTAGTCGTTGCAACATCTGAATATTGTTGTTGTTTTAGCTGGTGATGTGTCTTCATTCCCTATATCTCGCTTCGTAAAACTTAATATTGAAGTAGCAGCCTAAACAGTAACTTAACTCCTGGCAGGACACAAGACATACACTGTAAATCTGGGGTTTCTGGCACAACCTGGTTAATATGCCTGGGTAAAAGTATTAATTGAATTGATTTTGCTAATGAGAATAATTATCATTAACATCTGTAAAAGACAGTGCGGGCTGACTTCGTCATTATTTTATATAGAGTAGGTGTTACATGCTTAATAATTTTTTAAAAAAGCACGGCTTCTTATCATTTTTGACGGCGTTGCTATTGTTAACTTCATTCATATATAAGCCGGTGGCATTCAGTGCAGAACCAGCCGAGCTAGTTATTTATTCAGGTCGCAGCGAAAAATTTGTAAAACCGGTTGTCGAGGCATTTACAAAAGCCAGTGGCATTAAAGCCGTTATTCATACGAGTAGTTCAACGTCATTACTTAAAAAACTCAGGCAAGAGAAAAAAAGAACCGTTGCGGATATTTTCATTAGTAACGATGCCGGTAATCTGCAGCGTGGTAATAAAATGGGTTTGTTTGCTCCTGTCACCAATAAAATCGCCTCGGTTATCAGCCCACAATTTCGTGGTAAAGATAATAACTGGTTAGGTTTGTCGGCGCGCGCAAGGGTGCTGGTTGTTAATACAAAGGCAAAAGATATTGATTTTATTCAATCGGTATTTGATATGGCCGACCCACGTCTTAAAGGTAAAATTGCTATTACCCATAGCAGTAGTGAGAGTTTCATTGCAGCAGTAACTGTTTATATGCTATCGGCAGGAAAGCAACCTACGCGTAAATGGCTGGAAGGTTTAAAGAAAAACAGTAAAGGTCGTGTTTACAACAAGCACAGCAAAATTGTTAAGGCAGTTGCTAAAGGTATAAAGCGGGTTGGTCTGGTTAATCATTACTACATTTATAGCTATTTAAACAAACATCCGAATGCGCCAATACGTATTTTAATTCCCGATCAAAAGCAGGTTAAAGACAGGCCGGCAGGTATTGCCTGGAATATTGCGGGTGCGGCGATTACCCACTATAGCAAGCACAAAGATCTGGCAATGCAGTTTATGGCTTTTGTTAGCTCGGTCGAAGGCCAGAAAATTTTTGCCGAAGTAAACCGCGAGTATCCAACACGCAAAGATGTTCCCGCCGCTGCCATGCTACCAAAAGCGGACAGCTTTAAAGCTGCGCCGGTATCAATGTATAAACTGGGCGAACAACGTAGCGCAACCATCGACCTGATTGAATCAGTCGGTATGCCATAAATATCAGGCTGTCTTTAAGCTTCACTTGCGTTGAACCAAAAAAATCTGCAAGGGTCGTACATGGATGTCATTATCATAAGGAACGAAACAATGGTCAACCAATCTACAATTCGTGCATTTGTTATTTTTCTGTTATTCACACCCGTGCTTGTGCATGCTGCTGATAATGCTTTATGGGGTGGTGCTACTGTTAAAAAAATTACCTACAAGCCACAAAAGGTGGTTTATGACGTCAATGTTCAAACTTTACATGCAATGAATGGTGTCCTGGATCGGGCCAGCTTTTTAAGCAAGATAACCGGCGCCGATCCTTTTGATAGCTCGATCATACTGGTTTTGCATGGCCCGGAAATTGAGCTTTTTGCCAGAAAAAATTATCAAAAATACAAAAAGCTGGTACACCGGGCACAAAGCCTGGTACAGGGTGAAGTGTTAAAAATAAGAATGTGTAAACTGGCCGCCGAAGGGTTGGGTTTTGAACCCAAAGACATTCATGGGTTTATTAAAATGGTGCCGATGGGCGATGCAGAAATTATTCGCCTGCAAAATGAAGAAAATCATGCCTATATGCAGTAAATTCTTTAATAATTGTTAACTAATTGAATTATAAAGCTATTGCAGCTTTTTCTGTAAAAATGCTGTTAATATGTGCAATATCAGTGCTTGGTTTTCAGTGCTTAAGCGACTAAAATGCAGCTTCAACGTTATGTTCTGTGGGAGAGAATCTGGTATTAAGTGAGTGCTTACTTACGCCAGGGCACCGAAGGCGCAACCCGCTCGGAATCGCTCAGGTAAAAGGACCGCAGGATAAAAGTTGACTCTGGAGAGATTCAGCTAATGCTATACCTTATATATAGGCCAGTTCAGAATATATAAGACGATTAGCCAGAACGCCGAAGGGGCTTAAGCTCTCAGGTTTCAGGACAGAGGGGCGACAAAAGTATATGCCAGTGCCGACAGGCCAGTGCGTGTATTTTTGTCGCCCTTTTTTTTGCCCAAAATTAACCAGGTAGCCCGTTTTAATGACAACGCATTCTGTAAAACCCGTGTTTGATTTTTCAGACCAACCCAACAGCAGTCGTATGCCGTTGTGGATTCGTCAGTCGCTGGGAAAGAATTCCACTTATGCACAAACCTCAAAAACGGTTCATGGCAATACCCTGCATACGGTTTGCGAAGAAGCGCGTTGCCCGAATATTGGTGAATGCTGGAGTAACGGCACGGCTACTTTTATGATTTTAGGTGATACCTGCACCCGTGCCTGCGGGTTTTGTGCCGTTAAAACGGGCAAACCCAGCTGGTTTGATAAACAGGAAGGCCAGCGGGTTGCCGATGCGTCGATAAAGATGGGGCTGGATTATGTTGTTGTAACCTGTGTCAACCGTGACGATTTAGACGACGGTGGCGCATCGGTTTTTGCTGACACCATTATTGCCTTGCGTAAAGGTAAGGCGGATATGGGGATAGAACTACTCACCTCTGATTTTCATCGTAAACAGGAGCTTGCAGTCGAAATTATTATGGGTGCTTTAAACCAGGTGCGTAGTGATAGCCTGGATACCCAGATGGTGTGGGGACATAACATTGAAACCGTGCCATCACTGTATAAAACAGTACGCAAAGGTTCGGACTATAAACGTAGTCTGGACTTACTTGAGATTGCTGCTGTGCAAGATAAAGTTGAAGCCAAGTCGGCGATAATGCTGGGTGTGGGTGAACAACGTAACGAAGTGATACAGGTTTTAAAAGATTTGCGTTCTGTTGGCGTGCATCGACTGGCCATGGGGCAGTATCTGCGACCCAGTCGTTACCACCTGCCGGTGCAACGTTATTTAGAACCGGCAGAGTTTACCGAGTATGAACACGAAGCAAAAGAATTAGGTTTTAGTTGGGTTAAATGTGGGCCGATGGTTCGTTCATCTTACCACGCTCATGAATGATAAGAGGCTAGATAACAGTGTTAAAACTCTCCTTAAAATGCTCACTTACTAATGTAAGCTCCATTTTTGCGTCGTGTTTTGCCTTGTCCTCTAGCCTCTTATCATCCATTGAAATGAATCGGGTTAGTATTAAAAAATATAAAGTTAAGGATATTTAATTATGGGTAAACGTACCCCGCTATACGACATGCATATTTCTCAGGGCGCCAGGATGGTTGATTTTGGTGGCTGGGATATGCCAATTAATTACGGTTCACAAATACAGGAACATCATGTTGTGCGCAACGATGCCGGCATGTTCGATGTTTCGCATATGACCATTGTTGATTTAACAGGCGATAAGGTGCGTGAGTTTTTACGTTATCTGTTGGCTAACAATGTTGATCGTTTAAAAGACAAAGGCAAGGCACTTTATTCCTGCATGTTAACCGAGCAGGGTACAGTAATAGACGATTTAATTGTGTATTACGTTGATGACAACTTTTACCGTATGGTGGTTAACTCCAGTACCCGCGAAAAAGATCTTGCCTGGATAAACAAGCAGGCTGAAAAATTTAATGTTTCGGTAACGGTGCGTGATGAATTAACCATGATCGCTGTACAGGGGCCCAATGCGCGTGACAAGGCGCATCTTGCTCTGGGTAAAGATACCACCGCACAGGTAAAAGATACCGCCGTTTTCTTTATTCGTTTTGTCAGCGACAGCAGCCTCGGTGACATTGCCGTGGCACGTACCGGTTATACCGGTGAAGACGGTTACGAAATTATGTTACCAAAAGAACATGCATCCACCTTCTGGGCAAAACTGGCTGAACAGGAAGTAACACCTTGTGGTTTAGGCGCACGTGATACCTTGCGGCTTGAAGCTGGAATGAATTTATACGGTTCCGATATGGACGAATCAACCACGCCATTAGAAGCTGCACTTGCCTGGACCGTAGCATGGGAACCGGCAGACAGGGATTTTATTGGTCGTGCTGTGTTAGATAAACAACGTGCTGAGGGTGTTGATAAAAAGCTGGTTGGTTTGGTGCTTGAAGATAAAGGTGTTTTACGAAATCATCAGACAGTTTTTGTTGATGGACTGGAAGCCGGTGAAATTACCAGCGGCAGTTTTTCACCAACAGTCGGCAAGGCGATAGCCTTTGCAAGAGTGTCATCAAATATAGGTGATACCTGCAAGGTAGAAATACGTGGCAAGCAGTTAACGGCAAAAGTTGTTAAGCCGCCATTTGCGCGTAATGGCAAAGTTTGTATTTAATTGTAAATCAATATTAACCACCAGGACACAAAGGGCACGAACAACACAACGAAAAATAAATTAGTCATTGCGAGCGATAGCGTGTCGATCCAGTGTTACTGTAACGACAATAAGATTGCCGCGTCACTTTGTTCCTCGCAATGACACAACTTTAAGAGCTAAAAAATTACAAAAGGTAAAGATTATGAGTGATATTCCACAGGATTTTCGTTATACAAAAACACATGAATGGATTGCACAAAATGATGAAGGTAGCTTAACCGTAGGGATTACCGATCATGCACAAGGTTTATTGGGCGACCTGGTTTTTGTTGAGGTTCCCGAAGAAGGCACTACCTTTCAGGAAGGCGATGACAGTGCCGTTGTAGAGTCAGTAAAAGCCGCATCAGATGTTTATGCCCCGGTTGATGGTGAAGTAACAGCCGGTAATGAACTGTTAGACGATGCACCGGAAACAATAAATACCGACCCATATGGTGATGGCTGGATTTATAAAATCAAGCCGGAAGATGAGGGTGCTTTTGATGGGTTGATGGATGCGGATGCGTATCAGGAATTTATAGAGTTATCGGATGACTAATGATTGGACGAAAATAGAGTAAAGAGGCTACTGCGTTAAAACCTTCCTTAAAATGCTCACTTACTATTGTAAGCTCCGCTTTTGCGTCAGGTTTTGCCTTGTATCATCTTTCCTCTCTTTCCGTTTAGACTTCAAACTGAACAAAAAATAGTTAATAGGTAGTGTTATGCCATTTATTCCACATACGGAAGAAGAAGTTAAATCAATGTTGGCAGCTATTGGTGTTGAATCAATCGAAGATTTGTTTGATGAAATACCCGATGCGTTGCGCAGTGAAGGTTTAACAAAAGTACCCGAAGGTATTACCGAAATGGAGATTGGTCGCATTATGCGTGAGCGTGCCAACCAGGATACTTATCGTTTATGTTTTGCCGGTGGTGGTGCTTACGAACACCATGTGCCGGCTGCGGTATGGGAAATTACCACCCGTGGCGAATTTTATTCGGCCTATACACCATACCAGGCAGAAGCCAGCCAGGGTACATTGCAACTGCTTTATGAATACCAGACCATGATGGCAAGCCTGACTGCTATGGATGTATCCAATGCTTCATTGTACGATGGTGCATCTGCACTTGCCGAAGCCGTGTTAATGGCAGTACGTGCTAATCGTAAGTCAAAATCAAAACGCATTTTAATGCCTCGCACAGTGCATCCAAATTACCGCAAGGTTGTCTACAATATTGTGCATAATCAGGGCATAACTCTTGAAGAAATCGACTTTGATAAAACAAGCGGTACAATCGATATAAACAGTTTACCTGCCGAGCCGGGCGACTTTACCGCGCTGGTTATTCCGCAACCCAATTATTTTGGTTCGTTGGAAGAAGTCGATGCACTCACAGACTGGGCGCATCAACATAAAGCTTTGGTTATTGCCGTGGTTAACCCAATGTCACTGGCATTATTAAAACCACCGGGTGAATGGGGCGGCGTGGATTCAGATATTGTCGGCGCCGATATTACCTGCGGCGAAGGTCAGCCACTTGGTATACCACTTTCATCAGGCGGCCCTTACTTTGGTTTTATGTGTTGTCGACAGGCATATGTAAGGCAAATGCCGGGGCGTATTATTGGCCGCACGGTTGATCTGGATGGCAAGCAAGGTTTTAGTTTAACCCTGCAAGCACGTGAACAGCATATTCGCCGTTCAAAAGCGACGTCGAATATATGTACTAATCAGGGCTTACTGGTAACGGCTGCAACTATTTACATGGCTATTGTCGGCCCACAAGGTCTGGAAAATACGGCAGAGCAGTCGCACAGTAATACGCAGTTACTAATGGATGAGCTGGAAAAACTAAACGGGGTACAACGTGTGTTTAGTTCTGCCAATTTCCATGAAGCCGTGTTTAAGTTCGACTTGCCATTAGGTGATGTGCTTCGTTCTTTGGCTGAAGAGGGTATTGTTGCCGGTATTCGTCTTGACGAAGATTACTCGGAACTGTCTAACTGTTTAATGGTTTGTGCAACCGAAACAAAAAGTGAAGAAGATATAAAATCATTCACACAGATTTTATCAGCAACCCTGGCGCGCTTACAGGCAGCGGCCTGATTGCTGCAGCCAAAGATGGCGTAGTCTGGTATTTAAAATGTTGAACCACGAAGGACACAAAGTAATTAAAAAAAAATTTTCAGACACAGAGACTAACCTCATGTTTTCTTTGTGCTCTTCGTGAACTTTGTGGTTAGTAAAACTATATGTAGAAACAGGTGTGCGCAGTGGTTTGTCGATACAACCAAAGATGGCGTAGTCTG
>JALTLP010000376.1 GCA_027001895.1 Chromatiales bacterium
GAACGCGTGAACCCGAGCATTACGGTGCCACCCGCCTGGAAGATATCGACAAACAACTTGTTGAGCAGGCAAAAGCCGCGGGACATAGCCTTGAATGCTTTCAGAGCAACGCCGAACATGAAATCGTTGAGCGTATCCACCAGGCACAAAAAGACAGTGTGCAATACATTATTATTAATCCGGCAGCCTTTACCCACACCAGTGTTGCCGTACGCGATGCGATTGCGGGTGTGGCCATACCGTTTATCGAAGTGCATTTATCCAACGTACATGCACGTGAGGATTTTCGCCAGCATTCCTATTTTTCTGATTTAGCCATTGGCGTAATCAGCGGACTTGGCGCACAGGGCTACCAACTGGCACTTGAGTCCATTATTACAAAACTAAACAACAAATAAACATTAACCCCCGACTATTAAAGAAGTGAAAGAAAATGGATATACGTAAAGTAAAAAAACTAATCGAACTGCTTGAAGAATCCGGCATTGCTGAAATCGAAATTCACGAAGGTGAAGAATCGGTTCGTATCAGCCGCCAGTCAGCGAACACGGTTATTACCCAGGCTCCGGCAGCCACACCTGTTGCAATGACACCCGCCCCTGCTGCCCCCGCAGCAAGTGAACCTGTCGCCGAAGGCGGAGACGCCAGCGAAGAACTCAGTGGCCACATCGTCACTTCACCAATGGTGGGTGCATTTTATCGGGCTTCCAGTCCGACAGCTAAAGCCTTTGTTGAAGTGGGCCAGTCCGTTAAGGTTGGTGATACTCTCTGCATAATCGAAGCGATGAAACTGATGAACCAGATCGAATCAGATAAAGCTGGTGTAGTAAAAGCTATTCTTGTAGAAAACGGTCAGCCGGTTGAATATAACCAGCCACTGTTTGTAATTGAATAAGCAAAACTAATTTGCTGTTAACTTCCGATTACAAAATTTATTTAAGGTAATACAACCATGCTTGAAAAAGTTCTTATCGCAAACCGGGGCGAGATTGCGTTACGCATTATGCGGGCCTGTCGTGAACTCGGTATTAAAACAGTCGCTATCCATTCCGAAGCAGATCGCAACCTTAAACATGTACGTTTGTCCGATGAATCTGTTTGCATTGGCCCTGCGCCATCTATGGAAAGTTATTTAAATGTCCCCGCTGTTATCAGTGCGGCTGAAGTAACGGATACCGTGGGTATTCACCCTGGTTACGGTTTTTTATCTGAAAACGCAGACTTTGCTGAACGGGTAAAAGAGTCTGGCTTTGTTTTTATTGGCCCAAGTCCTGACAACATTCGTACCATGGGTGACAAGGTACAGGCTATTAAAACCATGAAAGCTGCGGGTGTACCTTGTGTGCCCGGTTCGGATGGCCCACTCGGTGACGATGCCGAAACCAATATGCGGCTCGCAAAAGAAATTGGTTACCCAATTATAATCAAAGCCTCCGGTGGTGGTGGTGGTCGTGGTATGCGCGTGGTGCATAGCGAAGCGGCATTGATCAGCTCGATAGCCTTAACCAAAGCAGAAGCGGCTGCAGCATTTAACAACGACGTGGTTTACATGGAAAAATTCCTGGTAAATCCTCGCCATGTCGAAATCCAGGTTTTATCGGATGAACACGGTAATGCCATTCATTTAGGTGAGCGTGACTGCTCGATGCAACGTCGTCACCAGAAAGTTATTGAAGAAGCGCCAGCACCAGGTATTAGTGAAGAGCTAAGAAATAAAATCGGTATGCAGTGCGCTAATGCCTGTATTGAGTTTGGCTATCGTGGTGCGGGTACGTTCGAGTTTTTATATGAAGACGGTGAGTTTTACTTTATTGAAATGAATACCCGTGTACAGGTCGAACACCCGGTTACAGAAATGATAACCGGTGTTGATATTGTGCGTCAGCAATTATTAATTGCATCGGGCGAACCGCTTGAATACAAGCAAAGCGATATTAAAATTCATGGCCATGCAGTCGAGTGCCGTTTAAATGCCGAGCACCCGGATACCTTTATGCCCTCACCGGGAACCATTAACAACTTCCATCCACCGGGTGGCCCAGGTGTGCGCGTCGATACCCATATTTATAATGGCTATGCAGTCCCTCCTTACTACGACTCGATGATTGGCAAGTTAATTACCCACGGCAACAGCCGCGAAGTTGCCATGGCCAGAATGCGTGGCGCTTTAAGCGAAGTGGTTATTGACGGTATTCAAACCAACATTCCGTTACACCAGCGGTTATGTAATGACTCAGGCTTTAATGCTGGCGGCGTTAATATCCATTATCTTGAAAAGCTACTGGGTATTAGTTAAAACATTTTAACCACGGCGACACGGCGAAAACATTTATTATGCGTTTTGTTATTGCGAGCGATAGCGCGACAATCTTCTTGAAGCACACTTGAACTAACAAGATTGCCGCGCTATCGCTCGCAATGACTTAATTATTCAATTCTTTGCTTTGTACCCTTCGTGTTCTTTGTGGTTAGACAAACTAAATCAAAAGTAAAATTATGGCCTGGTTACAACTTGTAATAAAAACAAACTCTGATCAGGCATCGCAACTTTCAGATATCTTGTCCGATGCCGGAGCCAGTGCGGTCACCTTACGCGATGCCGCCGACCAACCATTGTATGAACCCCCCATTGGCGAAACACCGCTGTGGCACGATACCGAAGTGATTGCCCTGTTCGACACACAAACCAGCATCGACACGGTTTTATTGCAGGTAACCAACCAGCTCGGCCATTGCCCTTCACACACATTAAATCCTTTAGAAGACAAAGACTGGGTGAGAGAATGGATGACACATTTCAAACCCACCCGCTTTGGTGAACGACTGTGGGTTGTGCCCAGTCACCACGCCGAACAACACCTTGGCGAACAGAGTGATGCTATTAATATCTTGCTCGACCCCGGTCTGGCCTTCGGTACCGGCACCCACCCAACCACGGCGATGTGTCTGGAATACCTCGAACAGCATCCAGCTAATAACCAGCACGTCATTGATTACGGTTGTGGTTCCGGCATATTGGCCATTGCTGCCGCCAAACTCGGTGCAAAAACCATTATGGCCATTGATAATGATCCTCAGGCCCTGCTTGCGACACAGGACAATGCAATAAAAAATACGGTACAGGACTGTTTTCAAATTCAACTACCTGAACCCGCCCCCTCTCAACAGGCCGATCTGCTTGTGGCCAATATTCTTGCTCAACCCTTAATAGATTTAGCCAGCCATCTGGCAGGCCTGGTAAAAACGGGCGGGCGTATTACCCTGTCTGGCATTCTTAGTGAACAGGCCGAAAGTGTTTTATACGCTTACCGCCCCTTCTTTGATATACAGATTTACAAACAGCTCGACGACTGGGTATGCCTGGCCGGCAACAAAAAAGCCTAAGCTTAAAAAAACCTCTTTTTTAAATTTCTTGGGGTTATACGCCGCTTCGCTTATACTTAAGCGATATTAACTGCATGAAATAATATGTATACCTGCTGCCCGATTTGCAAAACAAACTTCAAGGTTACCGAAGCCCAGCTACAGGTTGCGCAAGGTAAGGTACGATGCGGTTCCTGCAAAAATGTTTTTAATGCCCGGCAGCATATTCATTATAAAACTTTAACAAAAGAAAAAACGTCAGGCACTTTTTCTGCCAGAATAAACAGTGCAACAACCGAAACTCATGCTTCTATAAAGACCCAATCCGTTCCTAGCCCGGCAACAGCGAAACAGGCAAAGCGTTTTACAAGCAGCCAAACACCTGCAGATATGCCGCTGAACAACAAAACCGAGCAAACCCGGCCTGCTGCCAAACAGCCCCCAACCTCTGATATTGATGCTATTTTTAATGCGCTCGACTCACAGCTAACCAGTGGAACCTACCAGGACATTGCTAAACCAGCAGAAAAAGATATTCGTGAAGCTGACTTTGATGAAAACCTTGAAGAAGAAATTAACAATGATGAACCAGACCTGGATTTGTATATCAGCAGTACGACTGAGCAAACAGACATAAGCCCGGATAAATTAACCGATAAAACAACCGAAACACAGGATGCTGTCGAGGCTTCATTACAGTCTGACCAGAAACAAACCACGCCTGTCAGCCCGTCCAAAGACGAAGAAGAAATTCAACAACACGCATTCGAGTTTAAAATTCCAAATGAAGAAACAGCACTCAAGCAGGACGACAAAATAGAAGTCCCCTCAACGGAAAACAATAATAAACCTGCCCCAAAAGTAAAAAATGCTGCCCTGCATGAAGCTATCGACAATATTATAAAAGTTGATAACAATATTCCAACACCGTTTGATGAACATGAAGATCACAAAGATGACCACTTTGTCATTGAAATGCAGACAGAACCGGACGTAGAGCTGGTTAATGAAGATGATATCGATAAACTGTTTGCCAGTACCGATAGTCTGAATATTTCTGATTTAAAATTTAACAAACTACGTCAGGATAAAAGTGCTGACGACATTAAAATGCCGCCAGCCGGACAGCAACCGGTATCCAGTAAAGCCACCGAAGACGATGAAATTGAATCCGTCCATGACGACTTCGATGCAGATAACTTTAACCAGCAGGTCGAAGAACAACTTAACCCCGATAGTTTTTCCTCCGATTCCATTGTTGCTGATGAAGTTGATAAATACGAGCAGGAAAAATTTGCTGAAGACTTCGATGCCGATGAATTTGATAACCAGGATGAATTTGATGAGCTGAACGCTGATGAAGAAATTATTCTCAGCACCCCGGACGAGCCTGTTGATATACCTCATCGTTTACGCGATGCCGTCGCTTCGCTTAACCAGCAAACCATGAGCCTGAAAAGTAAAATAATTTACATATCATCAAGCTTTTTATTAATCGTATTATTGTTTTTTCAACTGGTGCTGTTTAAAAGTACCACGCTGGCAAACAGCTTCCCGGCTTTACAACCGCTGTTACTTTCGATGTGCGACAACCTGCCCTGTCGCTATACGGGTAACCACAATAGTAAGCGCATAAAAATAATCAGCCGTGATGTTCGCCTGCATCCCAGGATTAAGGGCGCGCTTTTAATCAGTGCCACCATTGTAAACCAGGCCGATTACCAACAACCCTACCCAACAATCCAGTTAAAATTTACTGACTTAACCGGTGCCACTGTGGCACAGCGTTATTTCCAGCCAGATGAGTACCTTGGTCAGCTCAACAAGCCCTTTGCCCTGATGCCTGCAAAACAACCGGTTCAGCTCAATATTGAGATTTTGGACCCCGGCAGTGACGCAATAAATTTCCAGTTTTTCTTTTTGTAAGAAACCCCCTACATAAAAGCGTGTAAAATGCCACCTTTGTCAAAAAGTGAGGTGCAAATTGCAATTGTTGCTTTTATCGCCAATTATAAATAGGTAAAATGAAATTCCCCTCACATCCTGTTTTAACTTTAATTTAGGTTACACGGCACTATGTTTATTGGCCCTTATCAGATAACAAACCAGGTCATTCTTGCCCCTATGGCAGGCGTAACCGACCGACCTTTCCGCCAGTTGTGTAAACAACTTGGTGCTGGCATGGCTGTATCTGAAATGGTCTCCTCCAACTCCCTGTTATGGGGCAGTGAAAAAACCAAAAGACGCGCAAATCACGATGGGGAAACAGACCCTGTCTCGGTGCAAATAATGGGGACCGAACCGGCCATGATGGCCACAGCGGCAAAACACAATGCCGACAATGGCGCGCAAATCATTGATATTAATATGGGTTGTCCAGCTAAAAAAGTATGTAACGTGCTTGCCGGCTCGGCATTGATGCAAAACGAGCAACTTGTAAAACAGATACTCGAAGCCATCGTTGCCGCCGTCGATGTTCCAGTGACCCTTAAAATCCGTACCGGATGGGATACTGACAACAAAAACGCACTGAACATTGCCAGAATAGCAGAGCAATCCGGTATACAGGCACTGGCCATCCACGGACGAACCCGGGCGTGCATGTATAAAGGCGATGCGGAATACGACACCATCGCCGATGTAAAAAGTAGAATTTCTATTCCGGTTATCGCCAATGGTGATATCAACACACCGGAAAAAGCCAAATTTGTTCTCGATTACACAGGGGCTGACGCCGCAATGATCGGAAGAGCCGCCCAGGGTCGTCCCTGGATCTTCCGTGAAATCGACCATTTCCTGAAAACGGGACAAATACTGCCTGCGCCGAGTATTACGGAAATTCGTGATATTTTGCTTGGGCATTTAGCCAACTTGTATGATTTTTACGGTGAATACACCGGTGTGCGCATGGCGCGCAAGCATATAAGCTGGTACAGCAAAGGGCAGAAGCATGGAGCCGCGTTCAGACAAGCGGTAAATAAAGCTGAAACCATTGAAAAACAGTTAGAAATTACACACACTTTTTTTAATACAATGATACAAAGGGAGGAAATCGCAGCATGACATTAGAGGCATCTCCAGTCGCCGATATGGCCGCTACGAATAATAACCCAACTTTTGAAAAACCATTGCGTGACTGTGTTGCGGATTCGGTGAGTGCCTATTTTAATGCACTCAACGGACACCCGGCCGGTAACTTATACAATATGGTGCTAGCAGAAGTTGAAGAACCTTTACTTGAGGCTGTACTTAAGTACACCAATGGAAACCAGAGTAAAGCTTCTGAGGTTTTAGGGATTAATCGAGGAACACTTCGTAAAAAACTTAAAACTTACGGTTTACATCGTTAAGTAAAACGAAGCAGTCTTACAACCTCCCCCAAGTAAGACTGCGGGGTTTTTCCTGTCCGCCAGACATTAAAATCAGCCACAATCAATACAAAAATTCTGCTTAAGGCTCTGTCCTGAACTGCGGCGACAAGCTACAATTCCCCCCTCGAAAATAATATCCGCTTCACCTAAACCAAATTAAGGGTTACACATGGCTAAAATCACCCGCGCACTGATCAGCGTATCGGACAAAAATGGCATCGTCGAATTTGCCAAAAGCTTGCATACAGAATTTAATATCGAAATTCTATCAACCGGTGGCACCGCAAAACTGCTAGCCGATAACAATATCCCGGTTATTGAAGTTTCAGATTACACCGGTTTTCCGGAAATGATGGATGGCCGGGTTAAAACCCTGCACCCCAAAATTCACGGTGGCCTGCTCGGCAGGCGCGGTACGGATGATGCAGTGATGCAAGAACATAGTATCCCACCTATTGATATGGTGGTTGTTAATTTATACCCGTTTGAAACCGCCACCGCTGATCCGGACTGCACACTCGAAAACGCCATTGAAAATATCGATATCGGTGGCCCAACCATGCTACGTGCTGCGGCTAAAAATAATAAAGATGTAACCGTAGTCGTCAATGCAAATGATTATGAAACCGTATTAACTGAAATGCGTAACAATGATGGTGCCGTGAGTAGCGAAACCAATTTTGATTTAGCCATAAAAGTTTACGAACACACCTCAAACTATGACGGCAATATTGCCAACTACTTCGGCAAGCTTGTTAAAAACAAACCCGAAGCACATGCAAGTTTTCCACGCACCTTTAATAACCAGTTTCAGCTTGCACAGGGTATGCGCTATGGTGAGAACCCGCACCAAAATGCCGCATTTTATGTAGAAGCAAAACCTGCCGAAGCCTGCATTGCAACCGCAACACAAATTCAGGGTAAAGAACTTTCCTATAACAATATTGCTGACACCGATGCTGCACTGGAATGTGTAAAACAGTTCAGCCAACCGGCCTGTGTTATTGTAAAACATGCCAACCCTTGCGGGGTCGCCGTTGCCGAGGATCTGTTCACGGCTTACGACCGTGCTTTTACAACCGACCCAACGTCTGCCTTCGGCGGTATTATTGCCTTTAACCAGCCACTCGATGCCAAAACAGCAACGGCCATTACCGAACGCCAGTTTGTGGAGGTGATTATTGCACCGTCAGTTTTAGCCGAAGCCTTGCCAATACTGGCCGCAAAGAAAAATGTACGTGTACTTGAATGTGGCCAATGGCCAGCAGAACGAGTTGCAGGCATTGATTACAAACGCGTTAATGGTGGCTTGCTTGTTCAGGATCGGGATCTTGGCATGGTCACGGAAAAAGATTTAACCGTTGCCAGCAAACGCGCCCCCACTAAAGAAGAAATGACGGACTTACTGTTCGCCTGGCAGGTTGCCAAGTTTGTAAAATCCAACGCGATTGTTTATTGCAAAAATAACATGACCATCGGTGTCGGTGCCGGCCAGATGAGCCGGGTTTACAGTGCCAAAATCGCTGCGATTAAAGCCGCCGATGCTGAACTTGAAGTAAAAGGTTCGGTAATGGCCAGCGATGCGTTCTTTCCTTTCCGTGACGGGCTCGATCAAGCCGCCGAAGTGGGTGTAACAGCCGTTATTCAACCAGGCGGCTCGATGCGTGATAACGAAGTGATTGAAGCCGCCGATGAAAATGATATTGCCATGGTCTTTACCGGCATGCGTCATTTCCGTCACTAGGCAATTCCCCCCATATTAACAGGCTGCTGGCCGTCAGTGCATATTCTGGCGGCCAGCCCAGACCACCATAACAGAAAACACTTATATACCCGAACTGCCATAAAGCTTTGCTTAAAGCTGCCGATATAACTGTACCTGTTAATAAAATTATTAAACGATGCGTCGACTTGTACTGATACTTTCACTGCTTTGCTTACCGTTATCTGCTGTCAGGGCCCATGATAATATCCAAAGCTATAACTTTGGTGTGGTGCCACAACAGCTTTCAAGCAAGCTGATAAAGAACTGGCTACCGCTATTAAAATACCTGTCTGAAGAGTCCGGGATACAGCTGCATTTCGCAACCGCAAAAGATATTCCTGCATTTGAAAATAATCTTTTTAATAATTTTTATGATTTTGCCTATATGAACCCCTATCACTACATCACATATCATAAATCAAATAATTATCAGGCTATTGCCAAAGAAAAAAATAAAAAAATACGCGGCATTATTGTTACCAGAAAAAATTCTGATTACAAAAATCTGCAATCACTCGCCGCCGCCACAATCGCATTTCCCTCAGCAAATGCATTTGCAGCTACGTTAGTCACCCAATCAGCCCTGTATCGTAACAAAATCAGTTTTAAGGAAACCTACGTAGGGTCGCACGACAGTGTTTATTACCATGTCGCGTTGGGCGATTTCCCGGCCGGTGGTGGTGTATTACGTACATTTAATGCATTAAAACCCACTATACGTTCAAAACTAACAATCCTGTACACCACAAAAGGTTATACTCCCC
>JALTLP010000377.1 GCA_027001895.1 Chromatiales bacterium
GGTAAAAAGAGCTCGCTACTATATTCGTCGTAGTCAGGTAAAATAAGCCAGGTAAAATAAGCCAGGTAAAATAAGCAATAAATTACCGCGTTGTTTATGCATAAAAAAAGCCCGCCTTCTCAGGCGGGCTTTTTATTTGCTTAACGTTGATTTTATGGAAAAGCAGGTATATTGGGCTCAAGACCACGCATATCGGCTTCGGGGTGATGGCGCGTAACCATATCGGTTATTTCCTGTACCTTCTCAACCGGCACATCAACAATAAAAAGAATTTTACCCGCAGACAATTCTTCTTCAAAACGGCGATGACGCGTATTAGGGACATTAACCGCAATCAATGTTGAGGCAAAAATACCTAAAAACAAGCCTGCGATGACCGTAAGCATAATCGTAACGCCCTCATAACCAGGCGACACCATACCAAGACTGACCGCCAGCGCACCGAGAATAACACCGGTTATACCCCCTATTGGTGTGCCCGTTTGAATGGCATGAATTAAATCCGATTTCTGAAAAAGATTGGCTTCTGGCAAATCATTTAAATCTACATCTTCCCTTGCAATCACATGCATACGACTTTCTGCCACCTTTGATAATAAAAGTTCGTTATGAATAGTGCGGGCAAGACTTACATCTGGAATTATGAAATACATACGACGAATCATAGCTATCACCTCCATTTGTTATAACTTGAGTAATTAACTCAGACTCTTATAGTATAGTGCAGCAACCGTAATAAAGAGCGGGAAACATATAGATATATTCTATCAGGATTTTTTTATGATAATTGACTATGCTTAAATTCAATATATTCAGCCACAAGCCGCTACGAAGAACTTTTTATAAAAATAATTAATGAGAAAAAACCGTGTTTAAAGCCCTTAGAATCTTTATTTTGCTCACCGTTTTAGTGATAGTTGCGGCTTCGACCTACCTGACACAATTACGCACCACCGACTGGGACAGCCCCTTATGGGTCACCATTTACCCGGTGAATGGTGATGGCAGTTCGCAAACCCGGCGCTATATAAAAACACTTAAAAAAACAGACTTTAAAGATATCGAATCTTTTATGACCGATGAAGCGGAATACTTTAAGGTACCGCTGCGCAAACCAGTAAGCATGCAGCTTGCTCCCGAAGTACAGGCGCAACCACCACTACCACCGAGCAGCCGTTCATTGCTTAATGTTATGTGGTGGAGTTTAAAACTACGCTACTGGGCTTTTGCCAATGACAGTAATACCGGGCCGGATACAGACGTACAAATATTTATCGTTTATTACGACCCGGCAAATAAAAAAAAGCTGAGTCACTCGTTGGGACTGGAGCGAGGCCATATCGGGGTTGTGCATGCCTATGCTGGCAGACGCTTTACCCGCAAAAACAATATTATTGTGACTCACGAATTTCTACACACCCTTGGGGCGACCGACAAGTATGAAGCGGCCAGCGGTTACCCGATTTACCCGGACGGTTTTGCAAACCCGGACCGCAAACCACTTTACCCGCAAAAAAGGGCAGAGATAATGGCCGGTAGAATTCCGATTAACAAGGCCGAAGCTGTTTTTCCAAAAAATTTATACCACGTGGTTATTGGAAATAAAACAGCCGAAGAAATTAACTGGCTAAAGAAACTGAATAAATAACCAAAAATATTATTGCCGTCTGGCACGTTGCACTTTATTTTCCCACCAGTTTTTCCACCTAGACTGGTTAATACCAAAAGTAACACCTGATATCTGACTTAAAGAGTCTGCTGCGGCATTCCTGATTTCTGCGTTACTGTCTGCCAGGCTGTCAATCAGCGCTTCGATAACACGATAGTCTTTGATATTTCCCAACGCAGTAATAACATCAAGACGGTATTGAGTATCTTTACTGCTTAACTGTGCTAGCAAGGGTTTGATAACCCGTTCAGAACGGTACTGACTTAAAATATACACCACTTGCGCACGCAATATTTCTTGCGGATCATTTAATAACGGCAGCAAGGCAGAAATCGCCGCCGGGTTCCTGCGTTTACCAATGGCGTATAAGGCGGTGGAACGAATTGCCGTATCCTTGTTTTTCAGCGCAGCCAGCAGATAGTCACTGACCCACGGTGTTTTAAAACGACTTAAACTGTTCGCTGCCTCAAGCCGTATTCTTTTGTCCTGGTGAGAAATAAATTTTGCCAGTGGTTTAATAGACTCCGTATTTCTTAAAATTCCAAGCGCCCGGATTGCTCTTATGACGACATCCTTGTTGCTGTCTTTCAACGCCGCAAGTAAAGGTTTTACACTGGGCTGACCAATTCTGGCTAACGATTTTACCGCCTCATC
>JALTLP010000378.1 GCA_027001895.1 Chromatiales bacterium
TGCCCGTGCCCGCCCCAGACTGCGATATAACACAGTGTATAAATAACTGGCTATCTCCGGACGGTTATCGGCACCAATAAACACAAATTCAGGCTTTGCCTGTTGCATACGTGAAATATAAACCCGGCAGTCAAAACTTTCGGCTACCAGGTTCGATAATGCCAGTATCCAGTAAGCCGGCTTGGTGCTGCCACAGGTTGTAACAGCCGCTTCATTCATCTGGTTAATACTAAGCTCATGTGCATCGACCTGCTCTTCGCTAATATCATATTTTTGCATCAAACTGACAGCCTGACGCAGTGCTGCGGCCGCCTCGTTAGGGTTTGCAGATTCCGCCAGACGGAAACACTTACAAATTTTGTCGATTATTTTATGTAGCGTCATTGTTATCTTAAAGTAATTTAATACATATATAGCATAACCCATTAATTTGAAAAGAAAAACACCATTTTTGTACTATAATTAAACCCGCCGCCCCATATTTGGCTAAATAACAACCAAAATATTCCACAATGGCTAAACTGGCGTGGTATATTCCTTATATAGTATAGATGCCTGTTTTTATATATGGCATCCTGATGAGTACTTGAATTTCAGGTTTGCAAACAATAAATCGTACTATGAGCCCGTTAAAATCAAACATTGAAAGCTTCCCCTGCGTTAGCGAAGACTATATTCGGGGGCTTAACCAGAGCGTGGTAGCCGCCCCGGTGGTTTCTGCCAGCCGTAAGCGTGTGCTAATAGAAAAAATAAAGGGGCTTTTAAAACAACAGGATGCTGTACTGGTTGCCCACTATTACACACATAATGACCTCCAGGAGCTGGCTGAAGCCACCGGGGGATTTGTTTCAGATTCACTCGATATGGCCCGGTTTGGCAATGAACACCCCGCCTCAACCCTGCTGGTAGCCGGCGTGCGCTTTATGGGTGAAACCGCCAAAATTCTTAACCCGGAAAAACGCATTCTGATGCCAACGCTGCAAGCAGAATGCTCACTCGATTTATCCTGCCCGGCCGAGACCTTTGTGCCATTTTGTGATGAACATCCCGATAGAACTGTGGTGGTCTACGCAAATACCAGCGCCGCCGTTAAAGCCCGTGCCGATTGGGTCGTTACATCCAGTATAGGTGCTAAACTTGTTAAGCACTTACACGAACGAGGTGAAAAAATTCTCTGGGCACCTGACAAGTATCTTGGCAGTTATATTCAAAAAGTCACCGGTGCAGACATGTTGTTATGGCAAGGTTTCTGTGTCGTCCATGATGAGTTCAAATCGGGCGAACTGGAAAAACTCAGACAAAAGCATCCCGATGCGGCTGTGCTGGTTCATCCGGAATCGCCTGACGAAGTTATCGCACAGGCCGATGTTGTTGGTTCTACCACCGCACTGATCAATGCGGTAAACCAGTCAACTGCCGAGAAATTTATCGTCGCAACCGACAATGGTATTTTCTATAAAATGCGTCAGGTTGCACCGGGTAAAAAACTCATAGAAGCTCCCACCGGAGGCAGCGGCGCAAGCTGCAGTAGTTGCGCTCACTGTGGCTGGATGGCAATGAATGGTCTGGAGAATATTGCAACCACACTGGAACAGGGTTGCAACGAAGTCACCGTCAATGAAGATGTTCGTGTTAAGGCTTATCAATCGGTTAAACGTATGATTGATTTTTCCAAAACGCTTTAAAACGATCCAACAACCTAAGCTTCTGGAAATTCAAATCACTTTACTTGTATTAAGGTGAAATAATTTGGATTTACGTCGTTCCATTTATTTACTCAGTACTCCCACGCTGATTACCATTATTATTGTCAGTTTTATTTCTGAAATTCTACATATCAGTCAGCCGATATTTTTTGCGCTACCACTTTTGCCGTATATCATTTTTATCACAGCACTCAGCCTTGCTTATATCTTTAATAACAATCGTGAATTTATGATTTTAATCCTGCTAACCGTTATCTACTGGGCGGTTAGTCAGCTTATATTCAGATCGAATACAGGTTTAAATATAAGCCAGCGTGAAACGCTTACCTATTTAATTACTTTTTTGCTGCCACTTAATTTTGTATTTTATTCCTTGACTAAAGAACGTGGCGTTATCAGCCGTCATGGCCAGAAACAAATAGCAGTGGTTGTAGTACAAATTATTATTGTCACCCTGTTGCTACGTTACTCCGGCGATGCAATAAACCAGCTCTTCAATACAGAATTTCTAAGCATATTAAATCATCGAGGTGTTTTTATTCCACAACTGAGTATTATCAGTTTTGAATTTAGTTTACTGGTGCTTGCATCGCTGATTATTCATCAACCCTCAATTCGTCAGGGTGGTTTATTTGGCAGTCTGGTATTTGTATTTCTCGCTTTTTTAAATTTTGACAACCCAGATGCCTTTACCCTGTTTTATGCCTTGTCAGGCTTAACACTTATTAGCAGCATTATTTTTAATTCTTATACACTGGCTTATCATGATGAGTTGACCGGCTTATCATCCCGTCGGGCACTTAAACAATATCTGATGTCGTTAGGACCAAACTATACCCTGGCAATGGTTGATGTTGATCATTTCAAAAAGGTTAATGACACCCATGGCCATGATGTCGGCGACCAGGTGTTACGTAAACTTGCAGGCCACTTACGCGAAGCCCCCGGTAGCGCGAAGGCTTATCGATATGGTGGTGAAGAATTCACCCTGGTGTATAACAACAAAACTGCCGAAGAAGCTGCTGATTATGCAAACCAGTTAAGAAAAATTATTGAAAAAGATGCTTTCAGTATTCGTAATACATCGGCAAGACCAAAACGTAATAGCAAAAATAATAAAAAGAAAAACAGCAAAGCCAAACCCAAAGAAAAGAAACTAAGTTACAGTGTTAGCATCGGCCTTGCTGAACACCGCGAACACCATAAAACGCCTTTCGACACATTAAAAACAGCCGACAAGGCGCTTTATAATGCAAAACAAAAAGGCCGTAATTGTGTGGTTATTGCCAAAGCAAAAGATTAAATAGCGTTAATCAATTGCCCGAGAAGCAATCTCGAAGACATCTTTTGATAGTGATTTTGTATCCAGTATCCGTTTAAACTGTGCTTTCATTAAATCCTGACGTTTTTTATCGTAACGCTGCCAGCGAATCATTATCTGTAATAACCTTGCTGCAATTTGCGGATTGGTTTTATCCAGAGTCAGCACCTGATCGGTTAAAAACCGATACCCCTCTCCACTAACATCATGAAAAGCAACGGCATTTCCTGCACAAAAACGCGCGACCACACTGCGAACCTTGTTGGGGTTGTCCATCGAAAAGGCCGGGTGCTGCATCAGTTTCTTTACTCTCGATAAACTATCAGGAATATCCGCAGAAGACTGAATCGACAGCCACTTTTCCACTACCTGATTATCGTCTTTCCATTGCTCATAAAAAGCATCCAGTGCAGCCTGACGGTATTCACATTCGTGATTAGACAAAACACTGACTGCAGCAAGTTGATCAGTCATATTATTCGCAGTTTGAAATTGCTGGTAACAATGTTGCAGGTGTTTTTCTGTTTCCAGTTCAGCCATATATGACAAACACAAGTTTTTTAAACTGCGCTGCGCCATTGCCTCGGCACTAAAAACATATTCGTCATGTGTCACATTACGGTGATAACAGGCTTCAAAATCTTCTTCCAGTATTTTCGCAAGTTGCCTGCGTACAAATTTTCGTGCTGTGTAAATCGCATCAACATCAACAATATCACACTGATCGGCGATATATCCTTGCGAAGGCAGACTTAATAGCTGTGTGGCAAGGGCTTTGTCCATTTTTTTATTTTGTAATACAGCGCGGTACGCATCAACAATAAAGTCTTCTATTTGTAATTCCTTTCCAGCACACACATCCTGTATTAAACGCAAAATCAGCTTAACGGCCAGTTGTTGTGATGCATCCCAACGATTAAATTCATCATTATCATGTGCCAGCAAAAAAGCCAGCTGTTTATTCGTATATGGATAATTAATTTTTACCGGTGCAGAAAATCCACGCAATAGCGATGGCAATGGCTTTGACTCAACATTATTAAATATAAACGTTTGTTCTGATTCAGTAATCTCCAGAACTGTACTGTTAACATTAACAACTTCACTGTCTTCGATATTTAATAAAATGTCATCACCGTTTTCGTTTAGTAAGCCAATTTTAACCGGCACATGAAATGCTTTATTATTTTTTTGCGACTCTAACAGGCCAAAAGACTGCTTAACGGTTAAGCTATATTGCTTCTGCTTTGCGTCATAGTTATCCGTAAAGTTAAGCACGGGTGTACCAGACTGGCTGTACCAACGTTTAAACTGGCTAAAATCTCTGTTATTAGCATCTTCAATGGCTTTTACAAAATCTTCGGTTGTTACTGCCTGGCCATCATGCCGTGAGAAATACAGATCTGTTCCCTTTCTGAAACCTTCCTCTCCTACCAGGTTATGTAACATCCGTACAACTTCGGCACCCTTGTTATAAACGGTAACGGTATAAAAATTACTGATCTCGATGTATTTTTCCGGGCGGACCGGATGCGCTAGTGGACTGGCATCTTGCGCGAACTGATGATTGCGTAATACGTTAACATCATCAATACGTTTTACCGCGCGGGAATTTAAATCGGAGGAAAATTCCTGGTCACGAAACACGGTAAAACCTTCTTTTAAACTTAACTGGAACCAGTCGCGACAGGTAACCCGGTTACCTGACCAGTTATGGAAATACTCATGACCAATAATACTTTGTATATTATAAAAATCTGCATCAGTCGCAGTTTGCGGACTGGCCAGTACGCAGGAAGAATTAAAGATATTCAGTCCCTTATTTTCCATCGCGCCCATATTAAAATCATCGACAGCAACAATCATAAAAATTTCCAGGTCGTATTCACGGCCATAGGTTTGTTCATCCCACAACATCGCCTGCTTCAGACAGGCTAAAGCAAAATCTGTTTTATGACTGTTTTGTTCTTCAACATAGACTCGCAAGTCTACATTTTTACCTGACTGAGTGGTAAAGCTTCCCTGCTTATATACAAGTTGCCCGGCAACCAACGCAAACAGGTAGGCTGGTTTTAAGCTGGGATCATGCCATTTTGCCCAGTGGCGGCCGTCATCGAGTTCACCACTAGCAATCATATTACCGTTAGATAATAGAACCGGATACTTCTGTTTATCAGCCGTTAAGGTCACAGTAAATTCAGACATAACATCGGGACGATCAGGGAAATAAGTTATTCGCCGAAAACCTTCAGCTTCACACTGAGTGCACAACATGGAACCTGATGCATACAGTCCTTCGAGCGCCTTGTTTTTATCCGGGAAATTTTTTACCTTGGTTGTTATTTTAAATTGTGCTGGAACATTGTGTATTGTCAACTGTCCATCATCAACAGTGTATTCATTACCTTGCAGAAGCCTGTCATCAATTTTAACTTCCAGCAATTCAAGTAACTGCCCGTTCAATATAAGTGCGGCATCTTCGACAACATTGTTATTACGAGTGACTTGCAATGTAGAAACAACTATCGTTTGTTCCGCATCCAATTCAAACTGCATATCTATCTTGCTGACAAGATAGTCTGGCACTTTATAGTCTTTAAGATAAATACTGGCTGGCTGTTTTTTATCAGTGTTAGTGTCAATTTTACTCAACGAAGTTCTCCATAAATTCTGTGAAATATTTTAAATTCTGTAACTACGGCCACGACGTACCGTTTTTTTACCAAACCGTTGGTTTACCTTATCCGCAATCTGATCTATTTCTGTCTTCCTTTTATTTGCAGGCTCTTTACTGTTGCCAAACAAATCCGCCTGGACAGCTAATATTTTATCTGCTTCATCTGCATCCGATAAACCTGTATCTTTGACAAGCCCGGATACAGCAAAGCCTATCAAACGAATGGCTGACCTGTTTTCCTTGCGTGCTTTTATAAATAACGCTACGGCTTTATCAAGAAAAATATCGGTAACATTGTCGGCTTCTGTCAAACTTACTGAACGTGTAATAGTTTTAAAGTCCGGATAACGTAATTTAATACCAAGCGTTTTAGCTTTATAGTTTTTTGCTCTAAGTCTTGCCGTCACCTGCTCACACAGGTCGGTTAAACAGGCACGTAATACTTCAATATTATCCACGTCCTGCTCAAAGGTAGTTTCATGCGAAATGGATTTTGTTTTCCGTTCCGGGCTTACACTTCGTTTATCCCTGCCATTGGCCAAATCAAGAAAGTGTAGGCCTAACTTACCAAAAATGGATTGCATAAAAACATCTGACTGTCGTCTTACATCAGCAATGGTTTCAATACCGTACTGTCTGAATTTCTGCTGGGCAACTTTACCCGCTCCCCACAAGCGACTTACCGGCAATGGGTCCAGAAAAGACTGTTGTTTTTCGGCTGAAACATAAACAAAGCCATCCGGCTTGTTAATATCAGAAGCAATTTTTGCAACATACTTGTTTTCTGCAATACCAACGGAACAAACCAGTTGTGTTTGTTTTAGTATATCGCGTTTAATCATCCGCCCGATGTTTTCGGCATTTTTAAAAAGATGCTCACTAGCAGTCACGTCTAAAAAGGCTTCGTCCAGCGACAGGGGTTCAATTTCCGGAGTATAACGATTAAACACGTCATGAATCTGTTGCGAGGCTTCTATATATAAAGGCATACGTACTGGCAGGCAAACCAGTTCTTTACAACGTTGTTTGGCCTGGCTAATCGGCATCGCACTTCGCACACCATACTTTCTGGCAACATAATTTGCGGCGGCAACCACACCACGACCTTCACGACCACCAACAACAACCGGTAATGTTGCCAGCTCCGGCTGCTCGCGGATTTCTACCGATGCATAAAAGGCATCCATATCAACATGGATAATCATAGAGGCAAAAGTGGATAGTTAAGACATTGCATGTCTTTATCATACAACCAGCCGCACTGGAATTAAATCAACAAAACAGCTGTTAACTAAATTGCTATAGGTTGTACTCGTTTCGGTAAAACGACTGATAGTGCATAACCTTTTTAATATAACGGCGGGTTTCACGGTAAGGTGGAATACCATTGTAATACATCACAGCTTTTTCACCGGCATTATAAGCCGCCAGAGCAACACTGAGCTTGTTTTTGTAGCGGCGCAACAGATAGCGCAAATGTCTTACCCCGGCATCAAGATTTTTCATCGGGCTGTATAAATCGTAGACACCGTATAACTCCGCCGTTTGAGGCATTAATTGCATCAAACCCGAAGCCCCCACACGCGAGGTGGCATTCGGGTTAAAGTAAGATTCGGTATGCACCACGGCTTTAATCAGCGCCGGGTCCATATTATGCTTTTTAGCGACAATATTGATTAAATCATCGAACTTGTTTGCATTTTCAGCCGGCTCAATCGGCTGATGGCCGCTAACCGCTTTGCCAATTCCGACAACTTTTTGACTGCTTTTTACCAGCTTAAAAGTACGGTTATGCCTGGGGCGGTCGGTAATCACCCGGCTACCGTCCGGCATCTGGTACACGTAGTAACCCGCAAAGATAGAATGACTATAAAGACCTAACGCTAATAAACTGAAAAATATTGAAAAAAATCTGCCTGCAAACATTACCCTCAAACCCTGTAACTCTCTGTCTATTAATACTAGCCTAAACTGTTAGTTCGCACCCGCCAAAAAACAGCCGGAAACGGATCATGCCTTATTCATGATGCAAAATATAGACCGTTTCATGCAATGACCCCAGCCCTTTAGCGGCAAAATGGCCGTGTTCGGCCAGTACATCGGTCCGTTCGAGGCAAGTGAGCGTAAAGCCATCTGCATAATCAGCCTCGATTTCGCCCTGTAAAACAGCAAAAGGTGGCCCGGACATTTCTGACTGTTCGTATTCCAATGAAACCAGCAGGCGGGGCTGCGTGGGGCAGATCTGCGTTAAATGCTGGCAATATTCGCTTCGCATCTCGGTGGGTAAAGCGACCAGCGAAGCCCGGTCATACACAGCCGCAACATTGACCATCTGCATTGAACTTAGGCTGAAGAAGTCCCCGCAAATTAAGGTTATTAAACCTGCCTGATAATATACCCGGTTATCTTTTTCGACACGCACCGGTGATAATTGCTGCTCTTTAAAAAAGTCTTCAACGGCCACCTCACTGAGTTCGATACCTAACACGCGATACCCTTGCTCTGCTAACCAGAGTAGATCCAGCGACTTGCCACAAAGCGGCACAAACACCTGCTGGCCAGGAGCCAACTGCATTTTGTCTGCATACTTTTTTAAGAGCGGGTTTACTTCGTTAAGATGAAACCCTATTTTGTTATCTTGCCAGCGTTGCTGCCAGAACGATGCTTCCATATTGACCCCAAAAAATTAAATCATCCACTAAATAGCTTCCACCCGGCCATTTAAAACTTATATACTTTATGTCACATCAACCAGTGCTAATGGTATCAAAATGACAACAATAGAAAACCGCGAACTTTACCATATCGACTCCCTGGAGTTAGGCCCAATGGAAAATTTTGTTTACCTTATACAGGACAAAAACACAAAACGTGCGGCCGTGGTTGACCCGGCCTGGGATGTCGATGCCATCGAACAGCTCGAACAACAACGCGGTGTGAAAATAACCGACATCCTGCTTACCCATTCACACCACGACCATATCAATGGCATTGCAGGCATTCTCGAAAAACACGATGCCCAGCTACACCTACTCAAACCCGAGGCACAGTTCTGGGGTCAACAACTACAAACACCCACCCTGCATCACGGCGGCGATTTTATCCAGCTCGGTGAAACACAAATCGAAATTTTACACACTCCCGGCCATACCCCCGGCTCGGCCTGCTATAAAATTAACAATGATCTGATTACCGGCGATACCCTGTTTGTATTTGGTTGTGGCCGCTGTGACCTGGCCGGCGGTGACCCGGAACAAATGTATACCACTTTAAAGAAAATGGGAGAAGAACTCCCACCTCAAACGGTTATTTTACCCGGCCATAATTACTCGGTAAAACCAACGTCCTGCATGCATGACGAACTCGAAGGCAACCCCTTTTTACACTTTGATAACCCGAAAGATTTTATCCAGTATCGCATGCATGACCATGATCGGATACGCCATAGCCCCTACCATGCTGAACCTAAGCGCTAATATCGGTTCTTTCAGCAAAAAAACCAGACAAAATATAGTTTTAGACTATACATAAGCTGAAAAATCAG
>JALTLP010000379.1 GCA_027001895.1 Chromatiales bacterium
TGCCAAAGAAATTTAAAAAAATTCTGGCAAACAGAAAGCTGAGTAAAGGCAAGATAAATTGCATAACCTGTCATGATGTAGTGAAGCAATGTTATATATCCGGTTTTACCGAAAAAGGAGATAACCACGAGTTTTTCCGGGGCGGGCCTTATACAACGCGAACGGCACTATGTTTTAATTGCCATAACAGGGAAAAGTACAAACGGTTTAATCCGCATAAACAGGTTTCAGGTACGGGTAAAGTTTATAAAAAAAGTTGTTTAATTTGTCATAGAGATAGCAAGTATTTATTTAAAAAAGCATCACTAGATAAGTATGAATTTAATGTAGGTAAAGACTGGAAAAAAATGTGTACAGGCTGTCATCCGTGGAAACCACACCCAGGCGGAGAACTTGCTTTTGGTAAAAAAGTGCCAAACCACCTGGTTAAACCTTCAGACTATATTTTAAAAACAATGACAGTAATGTCAAAAAAGAAGAATGTTTATTTACCGCTGGAGCCGCATACCGGTAAATTGTATTGTGGTACCTGTCATAATGCTCATTCAGCCGGTGTTATGAGAACAGCAGCAAAGAAGAAGGGATCAAACCGCAAATTCAGATTGCGTGCGAAAAAGATGTGTGACTATTGCCATGACTTATATTAATTTACAGCGTTTCACATTTGCATGCATAATTTTAATGGTAATGTCCGTTTCCAGTGCGGACGAGCTTAACTGTGTTTTATGTCACAAGTATAAGGGACTGAGCAGGATAGATGATAAAGGCGATTTCAGACTCTATTATATAAATGAACAGTTGTTTGAAAGCAGTCCTCATAGTAAAAATAGCTGCCTGGATTGTCACGAGGGGATAAAGGAAGTTCCGCATAAAAATGTTAAGGAAGTAGATTGCAGCACTGAATGTCATATGACGGAACCGTCAAGTGATACAAAATTTTCTCATGACAGTGTCAAGGATGCACTTGCTCGTAGTGTCCATAGCAAATACGATGAGAACGGAAATCTTAAAGATTATCCTGAAGATTACCCGACATGTAAAGATTGCCATGAACAACCGGTTTACAGACCGCTAAACAAGGATGTAAGTAGTAAAGAGCGAGATATTGCGCGTTGTAAAACCTGTCATAGCAGCGGTGATTTTGCAAAAGACATGTATAAGCATATGTCGACACGCTTGCATAAATTCAGATCGCCTAAAGAAAATATAAATGTATGTGCGAAATGTCATGCTGATAAAGAATTTAACAGGCGGCACAAACTCGATGATGTTGTTGCTTCCTATAACGAAACATTTCATGGAAAGTTAATACAATTAGGTTCCGAAAAAGCACCGGATTGTATTGATTGCCATGTGGTACGTGGAGAAAATGCTCATCTTATAGAAGCACAGGATGTTGAAACGTCTGCTGTTTATAAAAATAACAAGGCCAGAACCTGCCGGGGTTCAGGTTGTCATGAAAAAGCGACGGATAACATTGCCGGTTTTCAGACGCATGTCACCTATGAAGCAGAAAAATACCCTTTACAGTTTTATATGTTGGCTTTTTTCAGAATTGTATTAACCGTTGTACTGTATGCCTTTTTGTTAATTGTTTTTCTTGAACTATTACGCAGGCTTTTCCCGCATGCAACGATTCCGTCTGTAATAAAAAAGCGTAAGGAGAAATGATATGGATAAACGTCCTCATATACTCGTGCTAAATAAAAAACGCTATTTTCAGAAGTTTACTGTACATCAGCGGGTACAGTCTATTATCCAGATAGTCAGTGTTATCGTGCTGGCATTGACTGGTTTACCACTGAGATATGCAGAATACGACTGGGCAAAAGTATTGTATGCCTTTTTTGGTGGCCCGGATGTAACGCCTAATATACACCGTGCTGCTGGTACAATTTTGGTATCTGTTTTTATATACCACACTATTTACTGGATGATTAAGTTTTATAAAAACCATATTTGCTTTCTTATCGACATGAAAACGCTTACTGTTAAAAATATTATTAAGGAATTTTTAAGTCAGGCAATGATAATGGATAAGGATGACTTTAAATCTATTGCCGATCATTTTAAATATATTCTTTATATATCAAACAAGCCAGCACAATATGGGCGGATAATGTGGAAAGATAAATTTGAATACTATGCGCAGTATTGGGGTATTACGGTTATTGGTCTGGCAGGCCTTGCTTTATGGTGGCGTGATGAGGTGAGCCATATTCTGCCAGGAATAGTTTTTAATGCCGCCTATATTATGCATTCTTACGAAGCATTGTTGGCCGTTCTGTTTCTGTTCTTTATACATTGGTATCATGAATACTATTCACCAGAGAAATTCCCGATTCCCACAGGATTTTTCAGTGGCTATGTTTCAGAAAGCCAGATGATACATGAACATTATGCCCGTTACGTAAAGCTAATGACTGAAGCCGGGCTTGAGTCAGAAATAAAGCCACATCATTAAGGGTATTGCAGATTGTTTAATTTTATAAAAAAAATCATATATAAAGCATATGTTATTCTGCTTATGGTATTTGTTGTCTGGTCTGCACAGTTTATCTATCCGTTAATATATGGGTTCGATGAAGAAAACCTGTTTAACCGTGAAGTTAATAAATTAACCGGAACTGAAACTCCCGAAGAAAGAATGAAAAAGATTAATGAAAAAATATTAAAAAGCAAAAAGCTGATTGAACTTGAAGTTGGTAATAAAATAATAAAACAGCAATATATTGACAAGCATTTTCACCATATTGGCTTTGAAATTCAGGAAGATAAAACGAATGCCTGTGTTTATTGCCATGGGCAGGTGCCACATGAATCAGACCCTGAAACACGATCTTTCCTGAATATGCATTCGTTCACTGTTGCCTGCGAATCCTGTCATGCGGTTGCAGAAAAAGGAAAAGGTAAATGGACCTTTGCCTGGTATGATATAAATTCCGGTGATATCGTATCCAGCCCTACCATGCTTGTCGAAGAAAATATTTTTAAAGGGCCATTTGGAGATAAAAATAAAAAATACTATCCAACAGGTAATTACGGTGCGAAAATTGCCCCAGGCTATCTGGATGATGGTGATTTTGAATTATTAACCACAGCTGATGACTTGTCGGATGCTAAAGATTATATGGAGAAGCATCAACAGATGAGTAAGGTAGAAAGAAAAAAAGCTATAGCGGCAATGCACAGAACAGTAATAGAAAAGCCGTTAGAATGCGATCAGTGTCATGGTGATTCAAAAGGCTATATTCCTTATAAAAAACTGGGTTACCCACCACGCCGGGTCAGACAGTTAACGGACAGTGCTATTGTGGGTTTAATCAGTAAGTATGAACGTTTTTATTTCCCTAATTTTATGGAAGGTAGTGGCCGGCGACAATAATGCAGTATTTATCAAAAATTAAGATTGCTCTGGGTATTTCGATTGTTATTCTTTATGCTGTCAATGTAAACGCAGCTATACCGACAAAAAAAATGACAGCGCTTTTTACTTTAACCAGGGCTGCGGGTAAACCCTTGTCGAAACCTTCAGATATAGCTGTCAATAATGATTACATCTATGTAGTAGATGGTGATAACAATCGTATAGTTATTTTTAATAAAAATGGTGAATATGAAAAACAATTTGGTTCACTGGGAGAAGCGAAAGGGCAATTTAATTACCCGGTAGGTATTGCACTGGATTCAGACAATAATATTTACGTTGCAGATACACGAAACCATCGGATTCAGATATTTGACGAAGACGCTGATTATAAACGCAGCATAAAAATTGCAACAGATGGTGCGCCTTCCCGCCCCGTTGATATTACTGTTTCTGGCGAAAGTAAAAACATATATGTAACAACCAAGTCCAACAAGGTGCTTGTATATAAGCAAAATGGAAAAAAAATAAAAGAGTTTGGTAAAACAGGAACTGACCGCGGTGAATTTCGGTTTCCGGGTACAATAAAAACATTGTCGCATGGACGTATTGGGGTTGTTGACATCCTGAATTTTCGTTTGCAAATATTCAGCAAGAAAGGAAAGTTTAGTTACCAGGTAGGCTCGTTTGGTGTACGTCCGGGGCAGTTTATCCGCCCCAAGGGTGTGGCGATTGCACCGGATAACAGAATCTATATCTCGGACAGCTATATGGATCTGATACAGGTTTTTACCAATAAAGGTCGTTTCCTGTATGTGTTGGGCAGTAACGGCAAACCACATCATGTTACTGCCCCGGCAGGAATTGCAATTGATAAACAAAAAAGGCTTTATGTCAGTGAAGTCTTTGCTAATCGCATCAGTGTTTTTCAACTGGAATAACCGATGCAAATAAAATTTAAACAATTTAAATATAGTGTTTTACTTTTTGTATTGCTGTTAAGTACAGCAAAAGTAAGTTATGCCAGTATTGTTGGAACACAGGACAGTGCAGAGTGTGCAACCTGCCATGTTATGTGGATCAGTGATTTTCAGGATAAGACGGTAGAAACGCTTATTCCTTACAGACCAAGGCCGGTAGAAAAATCCGGTAAACAAAATGGTGTGGCAAGTACGGAGCGTATGTGTTTTAGTTGCCATGATGGCTTTATTCTTGAGTCACGTTATCGTTGGCGTGAAGGCAGACATAATCACCCGGTTGGTCACAAGGTTCCCAAAAAAATAAAAATACCAAAAAAAGATGGTAAAGAAACTTTCCCTTTAAATATGGATAAAAAGGTGTACTGCGGTACCTGCCACTCTGCCCATGGTGTTGACTGGAATCAGAACCGTGCCGCTATCTTTATGCGTGCGGTAAACGAAAGTTCCAATATGTGTCGCGCCTGCCATAAAGATCATGCCACAGGTAGTAAACACGGTAACCACCCTATTCTTGACAGAATAAAGCGCCTGCCAGAAAAACTTAAAAAAGCCGGAGCCAAAATTGGCCCACAGAATAAAGTGGTTTGTGAGTCGTGCCATCGTCAACATGGTGCACCGGCGGACAAGTTACTGGTACTGGATAATAGTAAATCTTCGGGTTTATGTATCACCTGTCACACCGATAAGAAAAACATGTCCAACACCAAACACGATATGAATATCATGGCACCTGATTTAAAGAACAGCAAAAAACAAACCCCGCAAAAAAATGGTTTATGCAGTGCCTGCCATGTATCACACAATGCAAAGGGACCCAAGCTTGCCAGTATTAAGGCGCGGCCAGGTGCCGATCCGTTAGAAGCAAATTGTGTTAACTGTCACAATAGTAATAGTGTTGCAAAAAAAGCAGCCATCGGAAAACATAGCCACCCGATTAATGTGAATGTTTCCAAACTGGGTATAAAAGTAAAAGGTAAAACCTGGCATAGTGATTCTCCTTTTGTCGATCAAATTGGTGGTTTTACACCGCTGCCGTTATATGGAAAAGAAGGCCATAGTATTAAAGATGGCAGCCAGGTGGCCTGTGGTACCTGTCATGACCCGCATAACTGGTCGGTAAAAGATAAGCGTGAGGAAGATGAACCGATGACAGCCGAACGCTTAAGAAAATTACGTGGCAATGGTAATAACAGTTTTTTACGAATAGCTCAGGGAAAAAACAGCGCATTGTGTACCAACTGCCATATTAACAAGCTTGCTATCAAGTCAACCAAGCACAACCCGGCAAACGTAACCGGTGAAATGGCAGAAAAGATGCATCCTAAACGGAAATCTGAAAGCAGTGAGAAACTTAACGATGGTTTGTGTGGTACCTGTCATAAAGCGCATAATGGTAAAAGTGTAAATATGTGGGCGAGAGAGATTGATAAATCAAAGAGTGATGCAGCGATTGAGCGTTTATGTATTGACTGTCATAACAAGGAAAGTGTTGCAAAGAATAAATTAACGGGTACTCATAGTCACCCATTGAATGTCTCGCTTAAAAATATTACCGGACACATCAAGCTACCTTTGTTTGATAAAGAAGGTAAACGAACCAAAGATAAAGATGGCCGGGTTGATTGTGCAACCTGTCATAATGTACATCAATGGGATCCGAAAGATATTGAAAGTACGGCTGGCGCGGTTAACGAAGTTGATGGTGATGCGACTAATAGCTTCCTTCGGATACCATCAACCGCTACTAAAGAGATGTGTGCCGAGTGTCATAAAGAGCAACAATATGTACTTGGTACCGAACATGATCTTAACGTAAGTGCACCACAGGCAAAAAACAAGTTTGGTAAAACCGTTAAACAGTCTGGTGTTTGTGGCCAATGCCATGCTGTACATAGTGCAAGCACCAGTACAAAGCTATGGGCACGTAAACTGGGCAAGGCGAATGATCCTGTTGATCTGTATTGTCGTAGTTGTCACGAAAAAGGTGAAATAGCCGCTGACAAGGTTATCCCGGCAGAACGTGGAATTCACCCGGAAGATGTCCTGGTGTGGTCGAGTGAAATCAGGCAACGGGCGGGTCGTCACCACAAGGGTAAACAGACTGGGATTCCTGTCTTTAACCGCCAGGGTAAGCATGACAAGATTGGACGAATAACCTGTGCCAGTTGCCATAACCCACATAAGTGGGATGGCAGAAAAAAACAGAAAGGGCCGGGTAAAAAAGTTGAAGGTAATGCAATGAACAGTTTTTTAAATATTACCAATACTGAGAATTTTGTTTGTTCAGATTGTCATGGACGGGATGGATTATTTCGCTACAAGTATTACCATTCACCGTCGTCACGAAAAAAACATCGTTTATATCAGTAGTCTTTTTATTTTTGGAAATCCAGAATAGGTTGGGTCGGATAGGCGCGCACGCATTCATCGACAGATCCCTTTACCAGGGCACGCTGAAATGTAGAATCAGCTAACAGCCATTGTTCCCTGAGTTCGTCACTTATCCCGGCCTCTTTTATCGAATCAGACAACATCTCCGAGCGAAACTCAAATAATTCATCAGAAATCATTATATGTTTATGTGCATCTTTGGGTGACTTTCCGGCATAACATTTTGGCCCACCCATTAACTGGATCATAAAATCGGTTTGCTGATTTTCCAGATGTTCCTGTGGTTTGTCGGTAAAAAATTTGCTTAGCCAGGGATCGGCATAAGCCTTGTCGTAGAATATTTTGTGGACTTTTACAAAAGTCTCTTTACCGCCAAGGCGCTCATAAAGTGTTTTGTCGATTGCCATTAGGTTGAACCTGCTAAATACTTCGATACCATTTCAGGTATATCGGCAGTGCTGTATTAAACTTTAGGTGTATAAGGTTTATCTGTGAGTGCTTATGTGATTACAGGTGGACTGCGCTGGCTATTAGAAAAAAACCAGATACGGTGAATAACCGTATCTGGCAAGAGGAGAACATTATTTAACGACAATAAACTGGGTCATCATTGCATGATCTTCGTGTTCCAGTATGTGGCAGTGCATCATATATGCCGAAGTGATTTCGTTAGGGTCACCAACATAGTCATCAAAGCGGCCTATTACACGAACTGTGCCCATGGGTGGAACCTTGAAGGTATCTTTCCAGCCGGCATCTTCTGGAGCAGGTGGTCGACCATTAACATCAAGTACTTGCCACATAATGTCATGGATATGTACTGGATGCATCATCCCGGTTCGGTTTACCAGTTCCCAGATCTCGGTTGTGCCTAGTTTGGGATAAGCATCAACCCGGTTTTCATCGTAAGGTTGGCCATTAATAACCCATGGCATGGAACCACCTCCCATTCCAAATACCCATCGGCGTGTTTGTACCGCAGCAGATGGATCGAGTTGGGCGATACTACGCAGTGTGGATGGGACAGTAGATGGATCATCTTCAACTCGGACTATATCAAAGCGCATGATTTGTGAAGTACTGCCTGAGCCGGCTGTGTTTTCAAGAATAACCTGATCGCCGACTGCGTTGTTGCCGAAGTCAATAATCACATCAAGGCGTTCAGCGGGTGCAATATTAAGTGATGACCTCGAAATGGGGGCTTCTAATAAACCACCATCCGATCCAATTTGTGTGAAACTGGCGCCATTGCTTAATACAAGGTTATAGGAACGCGCATTGGAGCCATTTAAAATTCGCAGACGATAACGTGATGTTCCCACCTGAAAATATGGATAGGGCGTACCATTAACCAGAATAGTATCACCTGTTTCCCCCATGATATTGTCGCTGTAAAGTAGTGAGCCATCTGCGGAAAAAGTGCGATCCTGTATGACTATTGCCACTTCATTATTGCCCGATGGTAAGCCTAGTGAGCGTTCATAGTCGTCATCAATAATATAAAATCCAGCCAGACCCGCATAAACCTGGTCACCGGTTAAATCCATAGTGTGATCGTGATACCACAAGGTAGCCGGCTGTTGTTTGTTAGTATAGAGATAGTCCTTGTAAGTACCGGGATTAACATAATCGACAGGGTGCCCATCATTGCCTGCCGGCATATGGCCACCATGTAAATGGGTTGTTGTTCGTACATTGGTATTATTAATCTGGCGGACAATGATTTCCTCGTCAGAATCAACCTTAATGGTCGGCCCCGGCGTCATACCGTTATAACCGAGGATGTTTGTTTGATATCCTGGAATAATTTCAACGCTTGTATTCATCTGGGTAAGTTCATAAATTGCACGACCTTGTGCATCCGTTGTAGACGGTTGTGCGACTGGTGGTATATTTAAAGGTAATTCAAATACCGGTACGTTAATACTGGTACTGCCACCACCACCCATGCCTCCACCTCCGCCGCCACCACGATTCATGCGACCGGCAAAACCAGTTTTGGCTAACATGAGTGCGGGTGCTGTTGCTCCCATGGTTTTTAAAAATTTTCTTCTTGAAGTTGACATTGTTTACTCCCTCCATTGATTCTTATTAGTTTTAAAATGGATTAAATAATCCAGCAGTATTAATAAGTGAAATCAACTGAAATGTATGTATTAAAAGTGTGTGCTTTTTAACACTTAGTGTTAAAGAGTATTTTGTATTTAAGCCTATGTGACTTTCGGTACAGAGTATGCTCATTAGCTACAGTAGATTACATACTGTTCTTAACCTGTCATCTTTTAGAACAATCACACAATCATTTAAAGCCCAGGGTGTTTATTATGGAACAAACATTTCAACTTCATGGACAACTACTACAGCAAGATCATAAACTGCAGTTTGAATTACCATTATGGGCTGATATTCTGGCCACAGCGCACAGGAAAAATATCCCGAAAGGTACGTATCTATTAAGAGAAACAGAACAATGTAGCAGCTTTATGTGGTTGTTAGAGGGTACGG
>JALTLP010000380.1 GCA_027001895.1 Chromatiales bacterium
CAACTGCCGCTCGTTGACTGGTATCTGCTGACGCATACACAAGCTGAGTTCTTGCATCGTTATTTTGTAATAAATGTAAAGCAGCCACAGCGGTTAATACCGTACCGGTTGCCGAGCCCAGGTCTCCATAACAATCTGCAGGGTGCTCGGTTTTAACATTATCACTCAAAGCCTGTTTGTTTCGCAAACACGCAACCCCGTATTCTTTTGCCCAGTAATTTTCTCCATTCATGCCTGAATAAATAGCATCCACGGGTAAAAGATTCGAATGATTAAACACCTGCTTAAAAGCACTGTCCAAGCCGTTTCCAAGATAGGTTTCACTACTGTAAAGATGACCCGGCTCCTCAGCGGAACCCGGCCTGTGCAATGCAATGATATGGTTATTAACACACATGGCCTTTTGCGGGTCGCGTGTTAACAACAAAAAGCCTGCACCTTCCCCGGCAACAAAGCCATCCATACGGTTACTTGCTAATAAGCGTTGCTTTTCATCTATTTTATTGAGGCGCGCGGTGTCAATATAGCTATCACTACTGCCTAGCAACACATAAGCCGCCCCTTTGTGATACAGGTAGTCCAGTGCATTTTCAATACCCAAAATTCCTCCAGCACGACCGCTTGCAATAAAACTGACTGCCTCAGCAGTTAATGGAAGTTCCTTTTGGTTTATCAGGTTTTCTAAAAGCAGTTCAACATCAGGATAGTAATCCTGTTCCATCGTATCAGGCATTGTGTATATTAGCGGAATTGAGGAATCAATACTTTGCTGTCCAACTGCTTCCTGCAAGGCATAAATTGCCATTTTTAAGATACGATCATATTGGTCACTGTAATATTCACCTGGCTCAATATAAAAATCGGCCTGATCAAAAACATCTTGCGGCACAACGGCCAGAGTTATCGGTTTTTGTTGCTGGTTATAATAATCGGATACGACATAACCGCTCACTCCTGCTTTTACAGATGCAGCAGTCATTACGGCGTTGCCGCCAATGGAGCTTATTGTTCCTATACTGGCAATATAGGCTTTGTGTTGACTGTCCATATCAAATACATTCCCTTACAATTTCTGCCTGTTATTGTTTTATCCTGAAACAAAAAGTTAAATCAATGTCTAACATTGGCAAAGTCAATATTATGCGCCTGCGAGGTTATTTTGTCGATATAAAAACCAGGCGCTTATAAAAAATTTTCTCAGGCCATAAAAAAACCGCCTCATCAAGAGGCGGTTTCTGTTTACAGCATTAACCTGAAATTTATTTAGATTGTGAAACCATATAATCAATAACGCCTTTGATTGCAGCGTCGTCCAAACTGGAACCACCGCGTGGCGGCATACCTTTATAACCACCCGTAGCATGCTTAAACAGCGTTGCTTTGCCCTGTGCAATACGTGCTTTCCAGGCAGCTTTGTCACCCAGCTTGGGCGCACCTGCCGCGCCTGTACCGTGGCAGGCAAAACAGTTTGACTGGTAGGCATCTTTCGGGCTGGCCGCAGCAACCGGTGCCGCAGCTTTAGGCGCACCGATAGTCACTTCACCCACAGGCTTGATACGTTCATTGATTGCGTCAGTAACCATGCTGTCCTGTGCTTTCTCATCTGAGCTCATTAAATTTGCCAGAATTACCATCAGAATTAAAAACCCGAATAATGCACCAACGATACCGATTAAATAGTTTAAAAATTGACTGTCTTTCATTCTCTCTCAAACCTTTAGCTTATAAAATATAAACACCTTAAAATTCAACCGCTTACAAATCAAAGGTGACCATTAAAAATTCTGCACGAAGTATAACGATAAACCCTACATTTCGCTAGCCATTCAACCTTGTAAGCCCATATAAATTTTTCCTGCATACACTCAGTTTATTAATAAGCCCATCCTGCCTGGTGGGAATACCCACACAAAAACATACTGGTATGGTCAGCAAAACCCTGATAGGCTTGCGGTTATTGTATATACATAAAACGCGCTTCCGGGAGAGTATCAATACATGGCTGATTTAAACTGGCACGAATTTCTTGAAATTGGTGTCGATTTTATTGATGACGATCACAAACAGCTTTTAAGTTTATTGCGCGATATCAAGGCCGCTGTTGATGAAAATAATCGTACCGAATGCATCAGGCTGTTTGAGATTTTATTGCAGGATATTAAAGTACATTTTGATAAAGAAGAACAATATCTGGCATCAACTAACTACCCGGAACTTGAAGAACATAAAGTCTATCACCAGGGATTGCTTAACAGCATTATCGAAACACAAAATATATTTGCATCAGATAAAACCCGTCCTGATTTAAAAAAATGC